>NZ_JBFUJN010000001.1:323834-534984 GCF_056401335.1 Rhodococcus sp. P4_F3_2 | reverse complement strand
CCCGACATGATGTCGGGGGCCGAGCGTCGTTTGCGCCAGGCCTTGTGAGCTACCACACCGGTGGTCGGATCCGAGGTCATCTCGCCCTGCGTGTCCTGCCGAGTCCATGGTCACGAATGAATTACAGTTGAGCGCGGCGCAAAGTCGCGAGCCGGCGCGATAAGGAGGTCAATGTGCGAGAGCTTCGAGTGATCGGACTTGAACCCGATGGATCGCATGTGGTGTGCGCAGATGCTGAAACCGGCCAGAAATTCCGGCTTCCCGCCGATGACAAACTTCGTGCAGCTTCCCGCGGAGACGTGGCTCGACTCGGCCAGATTGAGATCGAAATGGAAAGCCAACTCCGTCCCCGCGAAATTCAGGCGCGCATTCGTTCCGGTGCTTCCGTAGAGCAGGTCGCCGAAGAAGCGAAGATCCCCATCAGCAAGGTCGAGCGCTTTGCGTACCCCGTTCTGCTCGAGCGTTCCCGCGCCGCGGAAATGGCGCAGGGCGGACACCCGGTGCGCGACAACGGCCCGACGGTTCCCACCCTCTCCGAAATCGTGACCCACGCATTCCGCGCCCGCGGCCACAGCATCGACGAGGCCACCTGGGATGCCTGGCGCGACGAGGACAATCAGTGGGTCGCGCAGTTGCAGTGGCAGGCCGGCCGCACCACCAACGCCGCACACTGGCGCTACCAGCCCGACGCGCACGGCGGAACGATCGTCGCACTCGACGACGCGGCATTCGACTTGATCGATCCCGACTTCGGTCGCCCGCTCCGCGGCCTGGTACCGGTGGTTTCGAACGAGCCGCAGCAGCTTGAACTGTCCCGATTCGACGTCGAACCGGTGGCGGAGATCGAGCCGGAGCCCGCAGCAGTTTCCGAGCGAACAGCAGTTTCCGAGCGGACAGCAGCTTCCGAGCGAACGGTGGTGGCGGAACGAATCGTGGCGCCCGAGCCGATTGCTGTCGAGCCGGAAACAGTCGTCGACGAAGAGGTTCCCGAGCCTGCACCGGACGTGACCCCGAAAACCGCTCCGCAGCAGACGCAGACCAAGGACAAGCGCGGACGGCCTGCTCTTCCCTCGTGGGACGACGTACTCCTCGGGGTCCGCAGCAGCGGTCGCTGACCCGAAGGAAAGTATTCTTCTTTCGAGCGAGGCTGAGGAGAGAGGGCTGCCGGTGGCTGCACGGGTATCGACGATCTGGTTTCTGGGCGGCGCAGACGCTCGCACCGAATTGAGCAAGTACCCACAGCCGGATCAGACCGAGGCGCTGAAAATCGCCATGTCGCTGTACCCGGACAAGGAGTTCGAGTCTCTCGGTCCTCAGCCGCTGTCGATGGCCGCGACGGTGAGCCCCGGCTACGTCTTCGTCGGCGCGTACGGCCGAGTGAGCGTCGTCTGCAGCTCCGAACTCAGCACATTTGTCCCCTCGAAACTACCTGAGTCCTGGCACCTTTCGGCCGAGGGTGGCTCGACGCTGTTGATCAGCTCCGTCCCCGAAACCGCGCAGGGTTCGTTTGCACTGTGGGAGAACGGCGAGCTACGACGCTCGTTCAGTGCCATCCCGATCGACATCGTCGAGAATCTGGGGATCCCGCAGACGTGGGAACTGGAATTCTGGGCCGGCAACCATCCCCTGCGTTACCCGCCCGGGATCCTGCCCGATCCGCAGTCACTTCCGTTCCACCCGCAGCAGTTCGCGGAGTCCGCCAACCTCGAGTGGCTGGGATTCCGATACACCGGCGCGCCGCGAGAACACGAACTCGACACAACGCAGATTCTCCTGTGGGGCTTCAAGATTCACCGCCCCGGCGAGGCACCCAAACCTGCGCCCCCAGCTCCCGTACCGGTACCCGAGCAGGCGCCGACAGAGATACCCATGCCCGAAAACACGCCGCCGATCCACGACGCACCCGTGGCCAAGCCGCGCGGTCGCCTCGCCCGGTACTTCGGGTTCAAGTAGCGCGAACAAGCATCACACAGTCACGCGGCTATCGCTGCGATCCACCCGAGCGGAACGCCGACTACCGCGCCGTAGACCACCCATCGCCACACGGGGACGGCTCGCCAGCGCCACACGGTCGGCGCAAGTCCGCCTACCGCAATGATATTGACGACAACCGCCAGGAGCACGTTCACGTTGCCGAGCGCGATGCAGAACGCCGCGACGGCGCTGGTCGAGAGCATCGCGGCGAATACCGACACCGCGATTCCGGTGAACCAGGGCGTGCGGTCCAGAGTCACCGGCCGGTCCTGACACGTTCGTAGAAGGCCATCGCCGCTGCGGTCGCGACGTTGAGCGAATCGGTACCAGGTGCCATCGGTATCTTGGCACGAATGTCGGTGGCCCGCATCGCATGTTCGGTCAGACCTGGCCCCTCGGCGCCCAGCAGTAGCGCCACCTTCTCCCCGGTCATCGCATCGGCCAAAGTGACCGCTTCCGGATTCGGAGTCAAGGATATGAGCTGAAAACCGTTGCCACGCAGCTCATCCAAGTCATGTGGCCACTTTGCCACATGCGCGAAGGGCACTCGCAGCACGTGCCCCATCGACACACGGACCGACCGCCTGTACAGCGGGTCAGCACAACCCTTCCCGAACAGAACGGCGTCGACGCCGAGCCCTGCAGCGTTGCGGAACATCGAGCCGAGGTTCTCGTGATCGTTGACGCCTTCGAGGACCACGACGGTCTTTGCGTCCTTCAGCACGTCCGAGACCGCGAGTGGCGCCGGGCGCGCTGCTGCAGCGAGGACGCCACGGTTCAGGTGGAATCCGACGACCTCGGCCATCACTTCGGCGCTCGTACGGTAGAACGGCACGTCCACACCGTCGAGATCGTCAGCGAGCTCCAGGAGCCGTCGTTCGACGCCGAGAAGACTGATCGGCTGGAACCGCGACGTCAGCAGTCGCTGAGTGACGAACACTCCTTCGGCGATGACCAGCCCCTTGCCCTCCGGCAGGTCGGGGCGCCGATCCGAGGAGTTGAGATCGCGAAAGTCATCCAACCGGGGGTCGGCGGGATCTGAGATGTCGATGACGTGAACCACGGGTCTATCGTGCCGTACGCACCGCGGGCCCCCGTCACTACTCCCGACCTAGCGCAGCAGCGTAGCGAAATGCGCGTCGAGCACCTGGCTGATCACCTGCGGATTGGTTCGCTCGGGATTGTCGACGCCGTGCGACGCGAGCCCGTCGGCGAGCGCATGCAACCTCATCGCCTCGATGTCGACCGAAGCGTCCGGCTGCAGGAATCCTGCATCATGTACGGCCTCGACAAATGTTCGATAGTGCTCGAACAGCGTCCGGTCCGTCTCGTCACGCACTGCCGTCAACGTCGAATCGGTCTGGGCGGCAGCAGCAAACGCCTCCCAGACCTGCATTTCTTCACGCCGATCTTCGTCGAGGGGAACGAACTGATCGGTGAACTGGCGGATCGCGCGGCGGATGTCGGGATCGAAGTCGATGCCGGCGATTCTCTTCTCCACTCGGACGGTCACGAGCGTCATCGCGAACAGCAAGAGTTCAGACTGCGTCGCGAAGAAGTGCCTTAGCGACCCCGTCGACATCTTCGCCTCGTCCGCGACGGCCCGGACGCTCGCGCTCGCCACACCATCACGACGGATCACACGCCAGACAGCCTCGGCGATCTCTTCCCGTCGCTCATCGGGGCTGCTTCGTTTCACCACTTCACAAAGCTAACACAGTTGTGCTAGTTTTCGATCACTAACACAGTCGTACTAGAAATGAGCTGATGTCATGATCGTCCATCTGATCATCGCGTGCGAAATCATGTTCTGGGTGTTCATCGCCGCCGGTCTCGCCGCCCGCTATCTGCTGCGCCGCAAGACGCTGGGTGCCGCACTGCTCATCTGCGCACCCCTGGTCGACGTCGTCCTGCTCGTCGCCACAGCCCTCGATCTTCGGGGCGGCGGCGAGGCGAACTTCACCCACGGGCTTGCTGCGGCCTACATCGGCTTCTCCGTTGCGTTCGGGCACAGTCTCATCTCCTGGGCCGACGCCAGGTTCGCCTACCGATTCGCCGGCGGCCCGGCTCCCGTCGCACCACCCGAGTACGGGAGTGCGCGAGCACTGCGCGAATGGCGCGAGTTCGGCAAAGCCGCGATCGCCTGGGCCATCGCGTGCGGACTTCTCGGCGCAGCCATCTTCCTCGTCGACGACCCCGCCCGCACGGGAGCCCTCGACGGATGGATCAGCAAGCTGACAGTGGTGCTGGGAATCTGGGGAGCAATCGCCCTGAGCTACACGGTGTTTCCCAAGCGCGAGAAGGTCACGGCGCGCGGCTAGCCTCGACTGCCTGTTCGGTCGCGTCGCACACGATCACCGGACGCAGGACGAACACCGGCAACCTGCCACCGTCTTCCGGCCTCGCAAGACGAAGTTTCAGCCCTTCGCTACGTAGCAGGTACACCCCGGCCACTGTGCCTGAGACGAGCGAGATCACTCCGCCCACGATCAAAGGCGCACGGGGATCCACGGAGTCGGCGAGCCAACCAAGCAGCGGACTTCCCAGCGGTGTGCCACCGAGGAAACTGAGCATGTAGATGCCCATCACCCGCCCACGCATCTCGGAGGGGACCGACATCTGCAGGATGTTCATCGCGGACGTCGTGAACGTCAACGTCAGTGCGCCCGTGGGAATCAACATCAGCGCCACCAACGCGTAGGTAGGCATCAATCCCACCGCGACCTCGAACACGCCGAAAGCCACTGCGGCACCGAGGAACGTCCGCAACCGCGGCGCTTCCTTGCGCCTTGCGGCATACGCAGCGCCTGCAAGGGTTCCCACGGCAAGCGTCGTGGACAGCAGTCCGTAACCGTCGGCTTCGAGACCGAACGTGTTGCGCGCCATCACCGCCAGGCTGATCGCGAAGTTCAGGCCGAACGTCGAGACCATGAAGACGGACACCATGATCACCCGAAGGTCCTTGCGACCCCACACATATCGGAACCCGTCGCGCACCTGCCCCTTGGTACGCGGCGCCGGTTCGGACGGGATCAGCTCCTTCTTGTTCATCAGGTACAGCGCGATGAGGACCCCACCGAACGTCGCGACGTTGAGCAGGAACACCCATCCAGTTCCGATCAGGTTGATCAAAACACCCGAGATGGCCGGACCGACGATGCGGGCCGTGTTGAACGTCATCGAGTTGAGCGCGATGGCATTGGACAGGTGTTCCTTGCCCACCATTTCGATAGTGAACGACTGACGCACCGGTGCGTCGAGCGCCGAGACACAGCCGAGGGCAAAGGCGATCAGGAAGACGTGCCACAACGCGACGAGCCCACCGACGTCCAACAGACCCAACACCAGTGCGCATACCGCACTCGCCCACTGCGTGAAGATCAGGATCCGACGCTTGTCGTACCGATCGGCCAGCACCCCACCCCACACCGACAGAAACAGCGTCGGACCGAACTGCAAGGCCATGACGATGCCCACCGCCAACGCGTTGCCGTCCGAGAGCGTCAGTACCAGCCAGTCCTGGGCAATACGTTGCATCCACGTGCCGACCAGAGAAACAATCTGTCCGGAAGCCCAAAGGCGGTAGTTGCGGTTGTGGAGCGCGGCAAACATGCCGGAATCGGGGTCTCGGGGCACCCCACCATCTTGCCCCTCGAGTAATTCGTTTGGGCAACGACCTCTATGTAGCGGAGCTACGCGACGTCTCAGTAGCTGAGCTACACGACTTCTAACTCGCGGAACTACTCCGTCTTGTTGACCATCTCCGTGATGATCCCGACGGCACCGCGCAGCGTCGCGAGTTCTTCGCCACCCAGCCCGGCCAGCTGCTCGTTCATCCACGCCTCACGCGCATGGGTCTCGTCCGCGAGCAACGCCTGCCCGGCGTCGGAGAGATTCACGATGATCTGACGACCGTCCGTGGGATGCGGCGAGCGCTCGACCAGACCGAGCTCGGCGAGAGAAGCAACAACGCGCGTCATCGACGGCGGCTGAACTTTCTCACGTGCTGCGAGTACGCCAGGGGTCATCGGGCCGTACTGATCCAGGCTCGCCAAAGCGGACAGTTGCGTCAGCGATACCTGAGCGTCGACTCTGCGGCCGCGCAGATGCCTGGTGAGACGCACTACAGCCAGGGAAAGATCGCTGGCCAGCGCACGAGTTTCGGTGGTCACGCGTCAGACAATACGTCAAGAGCTGGCCGGTAGCTCACGTAATCGAATACCGGTCAACCCTGATTTCACGTAAGGGCGTCGGTAATGGGTCCGACAGTGAAGTAGGCCACAAAAAGTGCCGCCACGATCCAGAGCAACGGGTGGATCTTCTTGATACCACCGCTGGCAGCGTGCAGGACCACCCATGAAATGAAGCCGACACCGATGCCGTTGGCGATCGAGTAGGTGAACGGCATGACGATCATGGTCAGGAACGCCGGGAGAGCCACCGAGAACTTGGTGAAATCGATGTCTCGGACCTGTCCGATCATCAGCGCACCGACGACGACGAGGGCAGGCGCAGCTGCCTCGATCGGCACGACGGAGTAGAGCGGCGTCAGGAACATCGCGACGAGGAAGAGCAGTCCGGTCACGACATTTGCCAGGCCCGTGCGGGCGCCTTCGGCGATACCCGACGCGGATTCCACGAACACGGTGTTCGACGACGCCGAAGCGCCACCGCCGACGATGGCACCGGCGCCTTCGACGACAAGCGCGCGACCGACGTTGGGGAGGTTTCCATCCTTGTCGGTCAGGCCGGCTTCCTTACCGAGACCCGTCATCGTGCCCATGGCGTCGAAGAAATTCGCGAGCACGAGGGTGAAGACAAGCAGGCTGGCGGCCAGAACACCGATGCGGGTGAACGCGCCGAAGATGCTGACGTCGCCGACCAGGCTCAGATCAGGCATACCACCGAGCATCTCCGGGATCGCGGGGATGCTGAGGTTCCAGCCCTTGGGGTTGGTTCCGAGCGAGGGTCCGACGTCCGCAACTGCCTCGATGATCGCAGCGAGGATCGTCGTGACAACGATGCCGATCAGCAGTCCACCACGAACCTTGCGCACGACCAGAACACCCATGAGCAGGACACCGAAGATGAACACCACGGTCGGCCACGAAGCGATCGAGCCGTTGATTCCGAGTCCGACGGGAACCGTCGTACCGGCGGCATCGGGGATGCGGCGGACGAATCCGGCGTCGACCAGTCCGATGAAAGCGATGAACATGCCGATACCGGCCGCGATCGCGGACTTCAATGCCGAGGGAATCGCATTGAACACCGCAGTTCGGAAACCGGTGAGTGCCAACAGAACGATGATCACACCGTCGATGACCACCAGGCCCATCGCCTCGGGCCAGGTGACCTGAGGTGCGATGGTGACGGCGAGCAGGCTGTTGATGCCGAGACCCGCGGCGATGGCAAACGGATAGTTGGCAACGAGACCGAAGACGATGCTCATCAGGCCGGCAACCAGAGCGGTGACCGCAGCCACCTGGTTGACCGGAAGGATGTTGCCGAGAACGTCGGTCTTCGCTGCAGCGTCGTCAGCCGAGAAACTGCCGAGGATCAGGGGGTTGAGGACCACGATGTAGGCCATCGCCACGAAGGTGACGACACCGCCGCGAACCTCGGTCGAGATCGTCGACCCTCGTTCGCTGATCTTGAAATAGGTGTCGAGGATCTTGCCGGGTGCCGCCATGTTTGTTCTTTCCCCATCGCTGTAGGTCGCCGTGTGCCGGCGCACATGAAGCCGGTCGCACTAGGGAGAGTAGGCCACCGGGGTACGGGTAGCGTTAATTTTGTGACGGAGACTCGCAACACAACCAGCCTGATCGGCAAATTGTCCGCACCCGCGCCGGCACTGATCATCGGCACCGCGTTGTGGGTGGTCGCCACGATCGTGGTCGCGGTGAGCGGCGATCGTTGGTCGGATGCACTCCCGATCTGTTACGCGGGTATCGGAGTCGGCTTCCTCGGCCTCGCTCTGTTCTCCATTCAACGACGCGCAGCTGTGCGCGGTGACAAGGGCGCACAACAGGGCGCCGGTCTGGTCGACTGAGCAGGTCGATTCACCCTTTAAGTATGGTAAGCCTACCCTGCACTCTAGTGTCGGTCTTAGCTTGTCAATGCTGAAAGGAACCACGTAACCGTGAAGATCTCCCACCGAAATCGTTGGAAAAGCCGAGGACGTTGGACGAGACTGACATCCGTTGCTCTGGTCGCCCTGGTCGGCACAGCACTCGTCTCCTGCAGTTCGGACGACGACGCAGCAAGTAGTTCGTCGAGTTCCGGTGGCGGCGCCTTCCCCGTCACGATCGATCACGCTTTCGGCAGCACCACGATCGATTCCGAACCACAACGGATCGTCACCGTCGGTTACAACGACGAGCAGGCTCTGCTGGCCTTGGGCATCAAGCCCGTCGGAATGGTCAATCAGTACCCGGGCGAGCCGGACGTCAACCGCACGTGGCCGTGGGTCACCGGCCCTTGGGGCGGAACCGAACCGACCGTCGTCGGCAGCAATCCCGAAACCACGATCAGCGTCGAAAAGATCGCTGCGCTCGAGCCCGACTTGATCCTCGCGCTCTACTCGAGCATCGACAAAGACCTGTACAGCACACTTTCCGCGATCGCCCCGACCGTCGCGAAGGATCCGGCCTACGGCGACTACGCAACTCCGTGGCAGATCACGACGAAGACCGCAGCGAAGGCAGTGGGTCGCGAGACCGACGGCGCGAAGTTGGTCGCCGATATCGACAAGCAGTTCTCCGACGCCAGACGCGCTCACCCGGAATTTGCAGACCAGACCGCGGTGATCATCAGCGTCGACACGACCCCGGAGTTCTACGCCTTCTCCTCCGAGGACGCCCGCGGACGGGTCCTCGGCAGTCTCGGATTCAAACCTGCTCCCGCGGTCGAGGCATTGATGAACGGTGAGTTCTACGCGCCCATCTCCACCGAGCGACTAGATCTCCTCGACGTGGACCGTCTCGTTGTCATCGGCAATCCCGATGCCGCCCAGGCGGTCCGAAACAATCCGGGCTTCCAGCAACTCGACGTGGTCAAGAACAATCGCGTCGTCTACGTCAACGACGATCAGGCCCCGCAGGTCGGTGCGGCCCTGACCGCGAGTTCAGCACTGAGCTTGCCGTGGGCGACAAGCCAACTACTCGCCGAACTCACGAAGTAACCAGCGCCTGGCGCTTCCTGATCTGCGCAGTTCCCCAGATCCACACTCCGGCCCACACCATCCCGAACGCCCAGCCTGCCAGCACATCGGTCATCCAATGGGCAGCCAGGTAGACGCGGGAGAATCCGACAGCGATCGTGTACAGGCCGAGGCTCGCGAGCATTGCCATCTTCGCGAGCCTCGGCAAAGCAAGCCGAAGAATCACTGCGGCAACCGAAGTCGCGAGTATCGCGCTCATCATCGCGTGGCCCGACGGGAACGAATACGAATCGATTTCGATCAAACGCTCCGGCAGGGGTGGACGGGTTCGCGTGAAGATGCGCTTCAATCCGCTCATCACGAGCAGACCGGTCAACATCGATCCGGCGATCAGCAGAGCTTCCGTTCGGAGCCCCCGAACCAGAAGCACGATCGTGAGCAGCGTCGCGATCAGCCACGACGCGAGAGTTCCGCCGCTGTCGGTGATGACGTCGACCACGTCCACGAGCCACGCCGTCCGCTGGCTCACTGCACTGTCGAGTACCCACTGATCAAAAGACATCTGCCCTCACATCCCTTGCGGCAGAGTCCACGTGCGCATCACGTGATGAATGCCGTCCGAGTCCACCCACCACGGCACGGTCACTGTCGCCTCCACCGCTCCTGTCAGTTCCACCGACAGTTCGTGATGGATCACTACCTCGCCGCCGGGAACCTCACGGCCGAGGGCTGCGAAGCCGAGAACTGCCTGTGGTTCGTTCGCCCACGTCGTCACAACGCCGGTGCTGCTCACTCGTCCGTGAACGGATGTGGACGCCGTAGCGACGTCGAGCAGATCTGCCAGTGCGTCAGCTGTCTCGAAGCTACCGAGCACCACTCGTTGTGCAGGCAGTGCCGCTCCCAGCCACGGTCGGTCGAGAACAAGGGCGTCGCCGGGATCGACCAGATCGCCGGAAAGGCCTCGCACGAACGGCGGCAGGTGCAGTTCCTCCAGGTCGAGAACCCGTCGCTGCGCTGCCTCACCCAGCAGTCGGTGCGTCCGCGCGACGACGGCGGAGGCCGGCATCCGTAGTGGGTCGGCAAGCCGATCGAGTAGCAGCTGAGCCAGTTCCGGATCGTCGACGGTATCGGATGCCAGTAATCCGGAGAAGAATCCGGCGTCGGGGTGTTCGGCAGCATCGAGTAATCCCTCGAAGGTGCGATCGCCCGGAGCGCGCAGCAAGCCAAGCACCTCACCGCCGAGTTCGGCATTCGAACGCAACCACCACGCTGTGTATCCACGACGGTCGGTGAGCAGCGCCCGCGTCGCCGGCGACTCGACCAGCAGCGACAGCGCCTGCGGCCAGCGGTCTTCGTCCACGAGATCGAGATCGCGCACGGCTTCGATGTATTCGGGGTCCTCGTCGAGGGTGTCCCACCATGCGTCTTCGGCGTCGAGATCGTGATCGGGGCCGGACGGCAATTCCTCACGGACCACCGTGAAACCCCACCCGACACCGACTACCCGTAGCGCCTGCTCCCCCACCCGCTGAACAAAATCAGCGTCGACGATGCCGAAGGGAGAATCCTCGACCAGGACGCTTGCAAGGGGAGCTCCCGGAAGCAGAAGTTGGTCGGCGGACCGCAATTCGCCCTCCGAATCAGGAAGCAGCACTTCACCGATCCACGACGGCAGCGCCCCTGGCGCCACGTGGGCCGCCAATCCGAGCACCACTTGCGCCAACTCCGTCGCTACCGAATCATCCTGATCCGCAGCATCTTCGATCAATGCTCGCAGTGCCGGATCGGACAGCAGGTCGGTGGCACTCGCGGTCTGTGCTCCCAATCGAGACAGCAACGGGTGCGCCGCGACAGGATGAACCAACCTCGTCCACTGCACAGACGGTGCGTCTTCGCCCAGTTCGACGCCGACGACGACGGTCCGCGGTCCGGTCACCGTTCGTCCATCGGAGAGCGGAACCGGCAGTGTTCCAAGCTCTTCCACCGCAAGAGTGTCGATCACCAAGGGCTCGAGAGCCGAATAGAGTCGATTCCACCACTTCGGTTCACGTTCCAAGCCGCTGAGCAGTTCGGCGATGCGTGCGAGCCCGATGCGGTGCGTCGACACCGCCGCGAGTGCTCGCTCGTGCTTGGGGCCGGAGAGCTCGGGGACGACCAGGCCGCCGATGATGTCGGTGAGCAACTCGGCGAGGTCATCACTGAGCCCGGGCACCACGGATGCTCGCTGCGGCGCGCGGTCGGGTTCACCGACCACCGGAAGCCACTCGTTTTCCTGCAGCTCCTTCAGAAGCGCTTCGCGCAGAAGCGAATCGGTTTCGCTGCGGGCAAAGGCAGGGATCGGGACGAGTGCCGTTCGCTGCCGAGGAGGTAGTGCAGCAAGGAACTTCGCGTACCCCTCGGCAAGCGGAGCGATCGGTGCTGCGGGCATGAGGCGTCGCCGATCTGGTTGCATTGCAATGTCGGCAATGATGATCGCGGGGATCGACAGTTCCTCGTCGGATCGGGTCGGGGCCCGCAGCACGTCGTCTGCGACCGGCTCGACGACCCCGTCGCGGACCGGCACCAACCACCGTGCATTCGGCGCCGAGTACTGCCACCACGTGCGATCTCCGATGACCACCTCGACGAGACCGGAATCCAGCACTCGTTCCGATCGCCGAAAAGTCTTCTCACCCAGACGAATTGATCCGAGAGCCGGGAGTTCGAGCAGCAGGTCGACCGCCTCACGAGTCATCTGCGAAAGCAGCGCCGCGGCATCGACGTCCGGCCGAAGCGTCAGCACCACCTCCGAATCGGCACCGTCGCTCGGCAATTCGCCAGACGGCCACACCAAACGAAGTACGGGGACACCGGTTTCCGGCACGGGGAGTTCGCGAGACTCGATCTCGCGCAGAGTTTGCGAGGCAGAGAATCGAATCGATCCCGTCGACGAGCGCAGTTCCACCTCGTCACCGACCGAGAGAACTGCCGAGAATCCGACTCCGAACCGTCCCGTCACGCCTTCGTCGGCGTCGACCTTGTTCGACGCACGCAGCGCCGTGAGTGCGTGAACGCCGGATTCGTCCAGCGGACGGCCGGTGTTCGCGACGGTCAGCGTCCGACCGTCCACGTCCACCCACAAAGAGCCCTCGACGCCCTCGCGTGCAGCTGCATCGGCAGCGTTCTGCGCCAGTTCGGTGAGCAGACGGTCGCGGTACCCGGCCTTCGCGAGGTCGGATTCCGCAGCCGCGTCTTCACGCAATCGCGTCGGAGATTCCGACCACGCGCGCAGCGTCGCCTCGCGGAGTGCGTCCGTGCCGAACGGATCTTCTACTCGGTGGATACCGAATCCTCAACTGCAACAACGCTCGACGGGCGAGCGGGCACCGCAATCAGCTCGACTGCTCCGTCGTCGAATGCGTCGAACTGCGGCGAGCCCGCACCGAGCGGCAAGCTGGTGTCCGAATGCGCGCCACAGCCGTAGGACACGCTGACCACCCGGCCGTCTGCGGAGAGTTCGTTGCCGCACACGCCGAACGCTGCGTGCAGCGAACCTGCCAGTGGAAGGAAGAATCCACACAGCCCACACGTCGACGGGGCAGCCTTGGCCATCTCCGACTCCGGGCCGAAGTCACCGTCGAACCAACGCTGCGCGGCATCGAGTCGGCCCTCGAGGCTCATGACCTGTTTGCGGCCTAGCCCGATTTCGAGAGCTACCTCGTCGACTTCCGGGTCACCGGTGGCGACGTAGCCGGGAACGAGCCGAGGATCCTCGGCCGGCGGGGCGAGTAGGTCACCGACGGAGAGATCGCCGGGACGAATCCGCTGATCCCATGGCAGCCATTCCGGCGCAACCAACGCGTCGGGACCCGGCAGCAGCGCCAACTCACTGACAGTTGCGCGGGTGTCCTCCGGTCCGGCAGCGACGACAACCGCCCACTGCCAACCGCGGTATCCGGGAATGTCTGCTGCAAATCGATGGGTGGCGGCAAATTCGTCCTCCGACGTCACGCCGAGGTATGCCCCCACACCGCCTTCATGCAGGTCGACGACTGCCGTTCGGGCAAGCTCGACCGCATCGGCCAGTACTGGGCGCGGCACTGCACGCTCTGGAGAAGTAGCAACACTCACTCCTCCAGTTTGCCGCACCACCGCAAGTCCGCAACGCACTGGGCTGCCATGCTGGGCAGATGAGTAGGTCACACGCCAATTCCGTGCGCACTTTTGCAGTGGTCGCCGTGATCGCGTCAGCCCTGGCGGGGTGCTCCGATTCCCCCGGTGCTCCCGACAGCCTCACGTCCGAAACCGGCTCCGTCGAGATCGTTCGAGTGTCCGCGCACGATCCCGACGCGTTCACGCAGGGCCTCGAGATCGACGGAAACCGGTTGTACGAAAGCACCGGACGCGTCGGGCAGTCCTGGGTGCGCTCGAGCGAGATCTCCGACGAGCAGTCCCCCGCTTCGGGACCGGAAGTTGCGCGTGCCGATCTCGACCCGCCGTTGTTCGGTGAGGGCATCACGGTCGCCGGAGACACACTGTGGCAACTCACCTGGAAAGACGGCGTCGCCATCGCCCGTGACAAGGACACCTTGACCGAACGTGGGCGGTTCCCACTCGACACCGAGGGATGGGGAATCTGTTCGCTCGGGGATCGGCTGGTCTCCAGCGACGGTTCGGCCACGTTGACCTTTCGCGATCCCGAAACCTTTGCGCCGATCTCGACAGTCGACGTCACCAGATCTTCGGAGTCCGTCGGCAAGCTGAACGAATTGGAATGCGCCGAAGACGGCTCCGTCTACGCCAATGTCTGGACCACGGACACCGTCGTCCGAATCGACCCGGCGGACGGCACCGTCACGAACGTGTACGACGCATCGGCTCTACGCGAAGAACTCGTCACGGATGGATCGACCAGCACCGTCGACGTTCTCAACGGCATCGCGCAGATTCCCGGTACCGATCGATTCCTGCTCACCGGCAAGTATTGGCCGCAGATGTTCGAAGTCCGTTTTGTTAACTGAGTCCGACATGACACAGGACTCGCAGGGGTGTGCGTGGTAGCCGCGCCGACACTAGGACAGAATTGAGTGGTGACCGGACCGCGCGAACCCTACGACCCCGAAACTCGGCGAATCCACGACGAGCCGGAGGGGCAACAGGTGCACCCCGGTTACGACAATTACCCACCCGCGGCCCGCCCGGACAACTACCCGCCTTCGGCTCGCCCCGCTGCGCGTCGCACGCCGTTGCCGCCGCTGCACCCGATCCCCGAATCACGGGGAGACTCGGATTCCGCGTCCGGTTCGAAGGCACCGGGTGCGGACGCCCCCAAGGCTCCCCCGATGCCTCGCAAGCTCACCGTCACCCGCGTCGCAGCGATGCGCAGCCGCGAACTGACGAACAAGGGCATCGCGACCTTCCAGCGCGCAGCGAAGGCCGACGGCGCGGACAAGTCCGGTCTGACCGCTCTCACCTACGCAGTGATGACGAACAACGCCACCGACGCCGCGATCTCCGTCGCCCTTGCGAACACGCTGTTCTTCTCGGCTGCGACGGGTGAGGACAAGACCAAGGTCGCGCTCTATCTCCTGATCACGATCGCACCGTTCGCGGTCATCGCACCGCTCATCGGTCCGATGCTCGACCGGTTGCAGCGCGGCCGCCGCATCGCACTCGCGTCGTCGTTCGGAATCCGGACGCTCCTCGCAGTGATCCTGGTCTTCAACTTCGACAGTTGGATCCTCTATCCGGCCGCGCTCGGCATGATGGTGCTCAGTAAATCGTTCTCGGTACTCAAGAGTGCGGTGACACCACGCGTCCTACCACCGGAAATAGACCTGGTGCGCGTCAATTCGCGTCTGACGGTCTTCGGGTTGATCGGCGGAACGATCGGCGCCGGCGCCGTCGCGGGTGCGCTCGCGCTCGCTTTCGGTTCCACCGGAGCCTTGTGGTTCGCCGTCGCCGTCACCGTCTTCGGCGCATATCTGAGCATGCGAATCCCGTCGTGGGTCGAAGTCACCGAGGGTGAGGTTCCCGCGACCATCACCTACCACCCGGACGAGGCGCACCACGCCGGCAGCGCCCCACCACAGCCGAACGCGAAACCGGCCAAGGTCCGACAGCCTCTCGGACGCGCCGTGATCATCGGACTCTGGGGCAACGGCACCATTCGCGTGCTCACCGGCTTCCTGACGCTCTACATCGCGTTCGTCGCCAAATCACGCACCGATCACGAGCCGCTCCAGCAAGCCATGATGCTCGGCCTGGTCGGCGCAGCGGCCGGTCTGGGAAACTTCGCCGGAAATGCCACGGGTGCGCGCCTCAAGCTCGGCCGGCCCGCACTGATCGTGCTCCGGTGCACTGCGTCGGTCTGGATCATCGCGGTGATCGCAGCGCTGACGGACAACCTGATGACCGCTGCGCTGGCCACACTCGTAGCCTCCGCCGCCAGCGCACTCGCAAAGGTCTCACTCGACGCGTCACTCCAGCACGACCTGCCCGAGGAATCGATCGCGTCCGGATTCGGCAGATCCGAGACGGTTCTGCAGTTGAGCTGGGTACTCGGCGGCGCATTGGGGGTTCTGCTTCCGACCGAATACTGGATCGGGTTCACTGTTGTATCGGTGTTCCTGACGATCGGGCTTCTACAGACCTTCCTGAGCTACCGAGGAAGCAGCCTCCTGCCCGGCCTCGGCGGGAAGCGACCCGATCTGGCCGAACAAGAAGTGACCGAAGTGATTTACACCGGTAAATCCAACCGAGGACAAGGAAGTACTCCGCAGTGATGATGCGCTCGAGAACAAAGAAGATCGTGGCAGCGATCAGTGTCCTGATGGTGGTGGCACTAGTTGCTTACGTCTCCGTTCTTTTCGTGATCATCAAGAACATCAACGACGACCCCGAAAAGCTACCGGTCATCACTGCATACGCACACGGCAAGACGATCGAGACGAACCCTGCCGGGTTCTGCACCATCGATCTGTCCCAGTGCGCCCAGGTGGGCGACATCTATGCCCTCGACGTTCCCGCGGGCTACCCGCTGCAGCTGTCGTTGTCGACGGACGTCTCCGATGCGCAGTGGGCCCTGCTGGCGGTCTACGAGGATGCCGACGGCAACCAGACCGGCGAACCCCGAGTCTTCGAGCCCGGCGAGGCCCTGGCAGTGACGGTCGAATCTTCGAGCGATCCCGTCAAGCAACTCGTCGGCGTCGAAATCCACCTCGCCGTCGGTGAGGGAAGCGAACAAGGACTACTGATCTGGTCGATCAAGACCGCCTGATCCCCGGAAGAACGAAAATGCCCTGCACACCGATTGGTGTGCAGGGCATTTTGTTTCGAAGCCGTGTACGGCAGCTCGAATCGAGCGATCAGGTGTCGAGCTCGCGAGCGACGGCTCGGACGACCTCGGAGATCCGCTGAGCGGTCTTGCGGTCCGGGTACTTGCCGTTGCGCAGATCCGGCTGGACCTTCGCCTCGAGCAACGTGATCATGTCCTCGACCATGCCGTGCAGCTGGTCAGGGGTGTGCTTACGCTCGACGGGCTCACGACGCGTCGCCGTAGCGCCCCGCAACGACGGCGCCGGCTCCAGCACCTTCAGGCTCAGCGCCTGCGGACCGCGGCGGCCCGCAGCCATGCCGAACTCGACGCGCTGGCCGGCCTTCAAGCCTTCGACGCCCTCGGGGAGAGCGGAAGCACGGACGTAGACGTCCTCGCCCTCTTCCTGCGACAGAAAGCCGAAACCCTTTTCGACGTCGTACCACTTCACCTTGCCGGTCGGCACCGCGTTCACCTGCTCATCACTCGACTGGGGCATCTGCCCCAATGTGCTCGGGAGGCTCTCGGAAGAGCCTCATGGCCTTGCTCGCATCGCTTCCGGTGGAAGAATGCAAAAGAACGCGCCCCACACTTGCTTCAGCGGGGCGCGCAGTCTGTTAACAGTCTACCTGTGAAGAACCCGGGTCGGCACCCAGGTTTACAGGCACTATCCTCGTAGGTGTGGACCCTCAACCGAACCCGCGCACTTCCGGCACCGGAAACGGTCTGTTCCGTACGGCGATGGCACTGTTCATCGTCGGATTCCTGGCGATCGTGGCCATCTTCGCAGTCCACATCTTCAGCGACACCCCGCCCGGCCTGGCGTTGTACCTGGTGGCACTCGCGTGCCCGATCGGCTTCCTTCTGGCCATCGTCTACACGCTCAGATCCGGTCGACGCGTGCGCTGATCACCCCCGCCTTCAACCGAAAGGTCACTGACCATGAGAATCCTCCTGAACGTGATCTGGCTGGTGTTCGGCGGCTTCTGGCTGGCGTTGGGTTACTTCGCCGCAGGCATCATCTGCTGCATCCTCATCATCACGATTCCCTTCGGAATCGCGGCATTCCGCATCGGCATCTACGCACTGTGGCCGTTCGGTAAGACCGTCGTCGACAAGCCGACCGCTGGTGTCGGTTCGATGATCGGCAATGTCATCTGGGTGATCATCGCCGGTATCTGGTTGGCGATCGGACACATCGTCACCGCCGTCGCGATGGCGATCACGATCATCGGAATTCCGCTCGCGGTCGCGAACCTGAAGATGATTCCGATCTCGCTGATGCCGCTCGGCAAGGAGATCGTCGACGTGGACCGCGTCAATTATGCATAGCCGTGGACCGCGTCAATTATGCATAGCCGTGGACCGCGTCAATTACGCATAGCCGTGGACCGCGTCAATTACGCGTAAGCGGGCCCGGAGACAGAAGAACCCGACCACAGCAGGTGCTGTGGTCGGGTTCTCTCGTATCAGGTCGGATCAGCGGCCGAGGCTACCGAGTCCGGGGAGGTTACCGAGCGAACCGGTACCCGTTCCCGGGTTGCCCGGATCAACGGGGCCGACCGGACCCTCGGATACCACGATGGTCACACTCGAAACCCGCGAAAGCACGCTCTTCGCAGTGATCTCGACGGTGACGCTGCCGACGGCCGTGGGGGTTCCCGAGATGGTGCCGTCCTGTGCGAGGGACAGTCCGCCGGGCAGAGTGCCGTTGGTGAGCGCAAAGGCCGCCCGGGTATCAGCGGCAGTGAGCTTCTGCGAATACGCCTTACCGACCTGAGCGGCAGGCAGTTCGACGGTCGCGGGTAGCGGGTACGCAGCAACGACGGTCACCTTGCCCCCGTTGGTCGTCGACGCGATGGCGCCGGTCGAGGTGTCGAGCGCGAGGTTTTTGACCTTCTCCAGTGCCGGAACCTTGGTATCGGTCAGAGCGGTGGTGGCGCGGGTCGTCAGATCGACCGACCACAGGTGTCCGTTCATGACGTCCGCGACATATGCAATGCCTGCAGCAGCGTCGACGACCACGCCGTTGGGAATCGCGGTCGGAGACAGCGTGGTCTTCGACAGAACCGCGCCGGCCGGGGTGATCGCCCACAGGTTGGTTGCCCGGGTGTCGGTCATGTAGATGTTGCCGGTCTTCGTGTCGACATCGACGTCGACCGGGTAGAGGTTGTCGGCACGCACGATCGACTTGAGTGCTCCGCCCTTGCGTACGTCCGCCTGCCACAGCGTGCGGCCGTAATTCTCGTCGAAGAAGTTGGTGTCCGCGATGTAGAGGAAGCCGCGGACACTGTCGAAGGCGAGCTTGGTCGGCGTTGCCGACTTGTCGACCAGAATGCTCGACACGGCGTCGGCGGCGTTGGGGTCGACGACTCGGATGTTGCCGGACTTGTAGTCCGAGAAGTACGCGCGGTGTGTTGTGGGGTCGACGACGACATCGTTGATCTGCGGCCGCGAGCCGTCGGGGTTCTTCTCGCTCAGCGTGACCGTCTTTTCGACCTTGCCGGTCTTCGTGTCGACAATCGAGATCGCGCCGCCGTAGGAGGAGGACACGTATGCGCGTCCGAGGTCCGAGTCCACGGCAAGTGCCGACGGGTAACCGACGACACCGTCGATGGTGCCGACGGACTTGCCGGTGTTCGTGTCGACGACGGACAACGAGCTGGTCGGTCCGCCGTACTGCGTGATGTATCCGCGGTGGGTTGCCGAGTCGACGACGATGTCACCGGGCTGGGTTGCGGAATAGCTTCCGACAACACCGTGTGTCGGATCCTCGGGTGAGGCGTGTGCAGCGGGAGCAGTGACGGCCAGGCCGACAGCAGCAGCGGCGACGGCGAGTGACGCGGTGACCGCACGCCGACGGTATTGCAGTTTCATGAGGGGTGCCCTACTTCTTTGGAAGACTCTGCGAACCCTGCCCATTCGGGGCAAGTCAGGCAAACCTAACCTAAGTTTCAATCTCGATGTTGAGACACAGGACACATCTTCGACCTGGATCGGCACACCTCTCACTCGGCCGGAATTCCATTTCCACATAACGTGTGACCTTGCTCACATTACGGATGGATAACGGAACGGACACAACCGGACATTCACTCAGGCACCCCCACCTACCTGGGAAGAGTCTCCTGCGCTTTGTGTGACGCGTTGTACGTCCTTCGCCACGCCGCGTTATCAAATGGTGACACGAGAGACTCGAGCCGTTACCGTCGTTTTCGGCCGGGAAACTCGGCCACCTCCGGCCCGCCGCGCCAAGCCTTGTCCCGCGGGTACCGGACTTCCGACAGAGCATTCCAGGGACGAGGACGGGGGACCCAAAGTCCTCTGTGAGAACAGAAAAGTTCTCCAGTGGACACCGGTTCGATCGCAAGACCGAATCTTGGGGTGAAGCCAGACCCTTTCCAGCCAGGAAAGGCGAGGCCGGGCGACCTCTCAGCCCGAACCCGACAGCTGACCTCGCAGGCGCGTGTGGAGAGGATTTCGACCATCATGAGCGGACGCCATCGCAAGCCCACCACCACCGGTCGCACTGTCGCCAAGGTCGCCGTCACCGGCGCCATCATGGGCGTAGCAGGAATTGYAGCCACCGGAACCGCAAGCGCTRCCCCCGACTCCGACTGGGATCGTCTCGCCCAGTGTGAGGCCGGCGGAAACTGGGCCATCAACACCGGCAACGGTTACCAGGGCGGACTGCAGTTCTCCCCCAGCACGTGGAACGCACACGGCGGCGGACAGTACGCAGCCACCGCAAACCAGGCCACCCGCGAGCAGCAGATCGTTGTTGCCGAGCGTGTTCTCGCAAACCAGGGTTGGGGCGCATGGCCGTCCTGCTCCTCCAGCCTCGGACTGAGCAGCGGCGCCACCGAGCGTTCCGCTCCGGCCACCACGGCTCCTCAGGCAGCTCCGGCTCCGGCACAGCAGGTCGCTCAGACCGTTGCACACCCGGTCGCTGACGCCATCGATCAGGCAATCGCGTTCGCCAAGGCCAACGGCATCCCGGTCGACCCGCAGATCCTCGCAGTCGCTCCGAATCGGTGCGGGCCTTCTTCGTGTCGAGTTGTTATCGGTTGATGACGGTGTGCGGGTGTACGTAAGGAAGTGACTCCACCGGAACCGGAAAGGTGGTGTCCTCGCCGAAGGGTGAAAGTCCACCTGCGCGGGTCGATGACAATTCGGTCACTGCGTGATCTCCGTCTGCAGTTTCCGGCCATCCTGGATCTACATAGTGTTGCTTCGAATTGTTGGCCACGAAGTCATTTTGACAGGACGCCGTTACGCCGTACAGACCAGGTCTCTAATCTGATACCTGATGACCGAAACACGTGGCACCCCGGCGGGCAGTTCCGCAGCCGAAAGTCTGACCGATTGGCTCTCGGCGCGCAGTGACGCCGAGTTGACGGAGTTGCTGCGTCTGCGCCCCGATCTGGCCGTACCGCCGCCGAGCACGATGGTGGTTCTCAGTGGTCGGGCGCAGCAACGCGCGTCGGTCAGCCGAGCGGCGGACGAACTCGACACCCTGGATTTCGGTCTTCTCGAATTGTTGGCACTGGCCGGCGCCGAGGAAACTCCGATGACGCGGGCGGAGCTCAACAGTGCAATCGCCGAACGCGCCCTGACCGGCAAGGGCAAGGTCACCAAGAAGGCCGTCGACAAGTCACTGTCGAAGATGCGTGAGTCCGCCCTCGTCTGGGGTGTCGATCCCATCAGCGTCGTCCCGGCAGTCATCGGGATGATTCCGTGGCGTGTGGGGCGAGCCCTCGAACCTGCCGAGGCGATGACCGAGACCGAGATCTCGGCAGCCCTCGACGCTCTGGACACCCGCGAGCGGGATCTCCTCGAGACTCTCGCCAACTCCAGCCCGATCGGTCGCACCCGCGACGCCGCCCCCGGAACGCCGCCTGAGCGCCCGGTTCAGCGACTGCTGGCGGCCGGCCTGCTGCGGTGGCTCGACGAGCAGACCGTCGAGCTTCCGGCGACGGTTCGTCAGGTCATCCGCGGCGAGCCGGTTTTCGATCCGACGACGCTGACCGCACCCGTCATCGGGGGCGACAAACTCAAACCCGCGGACGTGAACGCCGCAGCGGCCGGCGAGGCGCTCGAGTTGGTACGCCAATGCGAGAGCGTGATCGCTGTTCTGGGCGCAGCACCGGCCCCAGCACTGCGAGCAGGTGGACTCGGTGTTCGAGAACTACGACGCGTGGCCAAGACGGCCGATCTCGACGAAGCGCGAGTGAGCCTGCTCGTCGAATTGCTCTCGGCAGCCGGACTCATCGCCAGTGGAACGCCCGACCCGGCGCCGGTCTCGGACAACGCGGACGAATACTGGACGCCCACACTCGCCGTCGACGGCTGGCTCAACGCGTCCACAGCGCGTCGGTGGGAGGTGCTGGCGTCCGCCTGGGTCGACGTACCGCGAGTTCCGTGGATGATCGGGCTGAGGGATTCCACCGACAAGCCCATCGCGGCGCTGTCCGAGGAAGGCCGGGCCCCGGCGGCTCCGCGCGATCGCCAGGCCATTCTGGGGCTACTCTCCGAACTCGACAGTGGCCAGACTGCATCGGCCGTCGAGGTAAGTCGACTACTGGCGTGGCGACGCCCGCGATGGAGCGGGCGCCTACGGACGTTCGCAATCGAGCGGACTCTGGACGAGGCCGAGGCCCTCGGGCTGGTGGCCCGCGGCGCGTTGTCGTCACCTGGACGAGCTTTGCTGCACGGCGGGGACGCCGAAGCCGAAATGCAGTCCGCGCTACCCGAGCCCATCGACTACATCCTGGTCCAGGCAGATCTGACTCTGGTTGCGCCCGGCCCGCTCGTACCGGACCTGCTCGAGCAGGTGAGCCTGGTCGCGGACATCGAGTCGGCAGGATCGGCGTCCATGTACCGCATCAGCGAGGACAGCGTGCGTCGTGCGCTCGACGCCGGTCTGACGGCCACCGAACTGCATGCGATGTTCGCCTCGAAATCGAAGACGCCTGTTCCCCAATCACTTTCGTATCTGATCGACGATGTCGCCCGTCGACACGGGCGACTGCGTGCCGGAGTGGCGGCGTCGTTCATTCGATGTGAGGACGCGTCACTGCTGGCGGAGGTCCTCGCTTCGGCGGTGGCGGAGCCCCTGGCATTGCGCGCCTTGGCTCCCACAGTCGCGATTTCGCAGGCCCCACTGCGCGAGGTCCTGGCCGAGCTGCGCGCAGCCGGATTCGCGCCGGCAGGTGAGGACTCCTCGGGCACGTTGGTCGATCTCCGCCCACGCGGGGCGCGTGTACCGAACCGTCGCAGCCGACCGGCGTCGCGAATGCCCGCAAGCCCGTCGGCGGATCAATTGGCGTCGTTGGTCCGCACGATGCGAGCAGGTGACCGCGCTTCCGCCCCGGGCCGTGGTGGTGTCCGGACGGACGGTTCGAGGGAGAACAATGCCGCCACCATCGCGTTACTGGCCACAGCGGCCCGGGACAATTCGAGCGTCAACATCGGCTATGTCGACGCTCAGGGGGTAGCGACTCATCGCATCGTCGACCCCGTCAGCGTGGGTGGCGGACAGCTGGACGCCTTCGACCCGGCAAGTGGTGCCGTACGCCGTTTCACGTTGCACCGCATTACTTCCGTCAGCCCCGTCGACTCCGGAAAAAAGTAGCAGAAAAGAAGCAACTGGCTTTTTTCTGTAAATGAAGTATGGTCGAGGTCAGTTTGTGATTGCCACTTCGAAAAATGAGGAGCGACAATGGCTGACAAGGCGCCGGGAAAGAACATGAAGAAACCCGCTCAGTCGATCAAGGAACGCCGCGCGGAAAAGCGGGCGAAAACTACGGAGTCTTCCGAGTTCATTCGTAAGCGGAAGCGGAGCTGACAGCACAGTCCAGAGGAAGACGAGCTGACTGCGAAGCTGACCAATGCCTGCCTCCACCGACACCCTCGTGCACCTGCACGAAACATTCAACCTGTTCAAGTCACGTAGTCGAGGAACTGATGCACGCTCGCGCGGCTACGCAGCGGGCATGACCCTGGCATCACTGTGTGTCCTCGACGAACACGCTCGGCAATCCGGAATACTTCTTTCGGATTTACCGCAGAAAGAGAATCAACCATCGTGAAAAGAACAATCCACACCCTGGACCGTATTCAGACGAGACTCGAATCGGAGCTTGATTCCACTCCGGGTGATTCCGAAAAGAATATCGGTTATAGATCCGGAATTTCCGAAGCTATTACTCATGTAATGGAAATGCGGAAGTCAGTGGTCGCGCAGAAATAGGAGGCGCATCAGTTAGGCGCTCATCCCAATAACTGTCGCACTCCACCCACCAGAAAGACGACCTGGTCCTCGTAGAAGTCGGCAAGTCGCTCCGGCGCGAGCGGCTTGCTGCTTCCGCTCCAATCGTCCGCTCGGCTCAACGCCTGGAGGAAGCCCATCAAGGCAACCGCCCAGCGAGTCTCGAGCCTTTCGGGATCGGTAGCAGGAAAGGTACGACGGACCTGGTCGAGAAGATGATCACGAAGGTGCATCTCGGTCGCCTCGAGGGCTGGATGGCCCGGTCGTGACATCTGCGGCTGCGAAATCTGCGTGACGATTCTGATCCATCGCATTCCCCGCGTGCGATGGCGAAGAAGCAGTGTCTTGTATGGCGCCGTGACGGCCCGCACCAACGCTTCGACCGTCGGCGGCTCCTTGTCGGCGGCTAGGGCGTCCACGTTCGCGCTGATCTGATCTCGCACCGACGTTCCCATGTCCAACAGCACCGCGGCGACCAGATCCTCCTTGGTGCCGAAATGGTAGTGGACGGACGACGGTCCGAGACCGGCCGCCGCGTTGACCGCGCGCAGCGAAACTGCATCCAATCCCTCTGTCGCGAAAAGCCGTTCAGCAGTTTTGAGCAAACGCAGACGTGTCACGTCGCCTTGACGGTTCTGCCGGGAGTCGGTCATACGAACGAGCTTCGCACGGGCTCGCCGAACTTCTCCGAAGCGCTGACCGCGGAGTCAGAGTGATTCACGGTGTGCTCGCACCCTGTTGTCGCGATCGACCCAGCCGTGGGCGCGCGCGTAGTCCACCATCGCGGAGAACTTCTGCTTCCACTGCGCGTTTCCGACCTGGGCCGCGACGGCTTGTTCCAGGTGAGCAATGTCGAGCCAGACATGATCGTCCTCGAGTTCCCCCCACGGTTCCAATGCCCGACTCAGAGTCGCGGATTGATCGTCGCCGCCTACGACGACCGAGAGACTGGTGAAATCGTCGACCCCGTTCAGTTCGACGGTCGAGGAGGTGGGGGTGATTGTGACGTCCAGTTGCATGACCTCTTCAACGCTCCTTCTCAAAATGCCTGGTTCAGTTGATCGACTTGGAACAACCTTAGACGACATGACTACGCCAGATAGCGTTGAGCTACAAGTGATTACCAACCTCCCACTGTGCGGGAGATTCAACTTATTGGATCAGTTGATCCATGTTAGACACCTCCATCAGAGCGAGTGATCCAAATCACTCCCCTGTCGACAGGAGATGTCATCGTGTGGTCCGCATCGTCCATCCGCTTCGGAGCCTTCCTCGCCCCGTACCATCCGCTCGACGCCGATCCCGCCCTGCAACTCAGACGCGACATCGACCTCATGACACACCTGGACCACCTCGGATTCGAAGAAGCGTGGATGGGTGAGCATCATTCGACCGGCGCCGAGATCGTGCCGGCCCCGGACATGTTCATCGCGGCCGCCGCAGAGCGAACCGAGCGCATCCAGTTCGGCACAGGCGTGACGTCCCTGCCCTATCACCACCCGCTGATCACGGCCGACCGCATCACTCAGCTCGATCTGCAGACCCGCGGACGGCTCATCTTCGGCACCGGCCCGGGCAAGATCCCCCTCGATGCACACATGATGGGCATCAACCCGTCGGACCAGCGTCGTCGCCAGGGCGAAGCGCTCGAGGCCATTCTCGCGTTGCTCTGCGGCGAGGTCGTCAACATGGAAACCGACTGGTTCACGTTGCGTGACGCACGCGCACAGCTGCCCACATACCGTGCGGACGGCATCGAGACCGTGACAGCGTCGACGATTTCCCCCAACGGTTCGGTGCTCGCCGGCAAGAACGGGCTCTCCCTGCTCTCACTCGCGGCGAGTTCACCCAGCGGATTCGACGCACTGGATCGCAACTGGGATGTGTACGAGAAGGTCTCGGCCGAGCACGGCCACCACGCCGACCGGGCGACGTGGCGTGTGGTCAATCCGATGTTCATCGCCGAGACCCGAGCCGAGGCCGAGCGCGCCGTGAGCCGACGGATCGGATCGATGGCCTCCTACGTGAATCGACAGACCGGCCAGAACCCGGCCTGGGCAGATACACCTGCCGGAATCATCGACCAGTGGCGCAACGACACGCTCGGCGAGTTCGGTCAGGCGATCATCGGTACGCCCGAAGATGCGATTGCTCAGATCGAGCGTCTGATCGAGAAGACAGGAGGGTTCGGCACGTTCCTGATCCTTCACGTGGACATGGCGAGCTGGGAGGACACCAAACGCAGCTACGAATTGTTCGCCTCCGAGGTGGTCCCGCACTTCCGGAAGCGGAATGTCGGACGTCAGGCGAGCATGCAGTTCGCCGAGGACAACCGCGAATACCTGATCGGCGGGCTGGTCGGAGCGATCACCAAAGCCCATACCGACTACTACGGCCAACCGGCCGAGACGGGAGCTGTGCGCGCATGAGGGCCGTCCGATTCCACCAGGGAGAATTCGCCGTCGCCGAGATGGCCGACGCGCCGCCGTTGGCACCCCATCAGATCCGCATCGACGTCGTCGCCTGCGGAATCTGCGGCAGCGACCTGAGCATGTCGAAGGACCCGTGCCGATTCGTCGAGGTCGCACACAACGGTGGCTACCCGCTCGCCACCTTCGATCCAGACGCACCCGTGGTGCTGGGTCACGAATACGCGGGCATCGTCGCCGAGACCGGTTCTGCAGTAGACGATTTCATGATCGGTGATCGGGTGGCCGGCATCGGCTTGGCCACCGACACGGCTACCGGGATCCCGACGATCATCGGTTACTCGAACGAATACCACGGTGCGTTCGGCGATCACATCGTTGTCGACGCATTCTGGGTCCGCAAGGTTCCCGACCATCTGTCACTCGAGCACGCCACACTGGCCGAACCTCTACACGTCGGCGAGATGCATCTCCAGCAGTCCGGCCTCACCTCGGCCGATTCAGCGCTCGTCGTCGGTTGCGGGACGATCGGACTGGGTGCCATCGTCGCTGCGAAAGCGAGAGGGGCACAGATCGTCATCGCGTCCGAACCCTCCCCCAAACGCCGCGAGCTCGCCAAGAAGATGGGCGCGGACATCGTCGTCGACCCCTTCACACAGGATCCGATCGAACTGTGGAATCAGATGGTCGCCGAAGGCAACCCGCTCGTGGGCCAGGCCGCGAACGGCATCCTGATCGCCTACGAATGCAGCGGCCGGGCGGGGGTCATCGGCGAACTGATGCGCACCCTGCCGTTCAACTCGCGGATTCAGGTCCTGGCTGCGCCGTTCGGCGACGAGACCATCGTTCCCGTCATCGGGCAGTTCCGAAGGATCTCGATCAACTTCGGTCATGGCCCCTACGAGAACGCGTACGACATCACCCTTGCTCGGTTGGCCGCCGGCGAGATCGACGCCGAAGCGATCATTACCGGCCGTGTCGGGCTCGACGGAGTTTCGGACGCTTTTGCGGCTCTTCGCGCACCCGACGAGCACGTGAAGATCCTCGTCCTGCCCGCTGCAGGTCGTCCGGAATAGCGGTTGGTCCTGCTCTGTTGACGTAGGGGTGCCCGAACTCGGGCACCTCTACTTCTGGCTGTGCGAGCGTCGCCTGTTGGCGTATGCGCTCCGATACCAGGACAATGGCAGGGTTGGCGTCAGCCGACAACGCGGTGCAACGCTCTGTGGCTGCTGCGTTTGTTTCACTAGGAGGCTTCCGTGACCGACGGACCGTTGATCGTCCAATCCGACAAGACGCTGCTGTTGGAGGTCGACCACGAGCGCGCCGGCGATGCCAGGCAGGCAATCGCCCCATTCGCGGAACTCGAACGCGCCCCCGAGCACGTCCACACGTATCGCATCACTCCCCTGGCCTTGTGGAATGCCCGCGCCGCCGGACACGACGCCGAGCAGGTTGTCGACGCTCTGGTTTCGTTCTCACGATTCGCAGTTCCGCAACCGCTGCTGGTCGACATCGTCGACACGATGGCCAGGTACGGACGCTTGCAGCTGGTCAAGAGCCCGGTGCACGGCCTCATCCTGATCAGCCTCGACCGGGCAGTCCTCACCGAGGTGATGCGACACAAGAAGATCTCACCGATGCTCGGTGAGAAGGTCGACGACGACACGGTGATCGTCCACCCGAGCGAACGCGGCCGCCTCAAGCAGATGCTGCTCAAGGTGGGCTGGCCGGCCGAGGACCTCGCCGGCTATGTGGACGGCGAAGCGCACCCGATCGATCTCGCTTTCGAAGAGGGCCACTGGGAACTGCGCGACTACCAGCAGATGGCAGCGGATTCGTTCTGGGCCGGCGGCTCGGGCGTCGTCGTGCTGCCGTGTGGCGCCGGCAAGACGATGGTGGGCGCAGCAGCCATGGCAAAGGCCAAAGCCACCACACTCATCCTCGTCACCAATACCGTCGCCGGTCGTCAGTGGAAGCGTGAGCTCATCGCCCGCACGTCGTTGACCGAGGAAGAAATCGGCGAATACTCTGGCGAGCGCAAGGAGATTCGGCCGGTCACGATCGCCACTTACCAGGTGATCACGCGTCGTACGAAGGGCGAGTACAAGCACCTCGAACTTTTCGACTCCCGCGACTGGGGACTGGTGATCTACGACGAGGTCCACTTGCTGCCCGCGCCCGTCTTCCGGATGACGGCAGACCTGCAGTCGCGCCGCCGTCTCGGCCTGACCGCAACGCTGGTTCGTGAGGACGGCCGCGAAGGCGACGTCTTCTCGCTCATCGGGCCCAAGCGCTACGACGCTCCGTGGAAGGACATCGAAGCGCAGGGCTGGATCGCGCCGGCAGACTGCGTCGAGGTGCGAGTGACGATGACGGACGCCGAGCGCATGTCCTATGCCGTCGCCGAACCGGAGGAGCGCTACAAACTGTGCTCCACGGCGCACACCAAAATTGCTGTCGTGAAGTCCATTCTGGCGAAGCACCCCGATTCCCCGACCTTGGTGATCGGTGCGTATCTCGATCAGCTCGACGAACTCGGCGAAGCCCTGAACGCGCCGGTGATCAAGGGATCCACCAAGAACAAGGAACGTGAGATCCTGTTCGATCAGTTCCGTAACGGTGAGATCCAGACGCTGGTGGTGAGTAAGGTCGCGAACTTCTCGATCGACCTTCCGGAGGCGTCTGTCGCCGTGCAGGTTTCGGGAACCTTCGGATCGAGACAGGAAGAAGCTCAGCGGCTCGGACGACTGTTGCGACCCAAGCACGACGGCGGTCAGGCCCACTTCTATTCGGTGGTTTCCCGCGACACTCTCGATGCGGAATACGCGGCACATCGTCAGCGATTCCTCGCCGAACAGGGCTACGCCTACCGGATCACCGACGCCGATGACCTGCTCGGACCTGCAATCGGCTGAGCATTTCTGCAACACGTTGCAGAATCAAATGGACATACGTCCAGTTACCTGTAGAGTGTCCCCTGTCACAGTCGTGTCCATCGGCCGGGGGTCACCAGCACCATGCGCTCAGTTCCACGTCTACGGGGTCGGCTCGCCGGAACCATCTCGCTGCTGACTGCCGCCGTCGTCGTCGCCACGACAGGCGTCAGCGCCGCGGCACCGAGTCCTGCTCCTACCGCGCAGAACTCGGTGTACGCACTTGCGAACGGTTGCTTCGCGCTGCGCACCGAGTCTGGTGATTTCGTCCGTCGTGACGGGTCGGCGTACCTCACCGACGTAACGAAAGCCGCAGACGCCGAACCGTTCCGGCTACATGCGGCCCAGTTGGGTCGTTTCATGCTGTACGGCCCGGACGGGTCGATGCTCTCGCACGACGGCGCGGACTCGGTACTCGCCACTTCCGAAGCAACTCCCTCCACCGACTGGACCGTGATGTCCACCGGTGAATCGTTCGTTCTGACCGCGACCTCGAACGGCCGTCAACTGATCTCGCGCGATTTGATGCTCACGATGTCCGATCCCGGTGACGTTCCCGAATCTGCGTTCACGCTGATCCCGCGCGACGGCTGCGCCGACTTCCCCGAAGCGGAGGTGGGCGCAAACGGCGTTCCAGGAGAAATCGGACCGAACGGTGAAGTCACCGGATTCATCGACACACACGTGCACATGAACGCTTCCGAGTTCATGGGCGGAAACCTGCACTGCGGCCGACCTTTCGACCCTCAGGGCGTCACCGCAGCGCTCGTCGACTGCCCGGACCATCGACCCGACGGGATACCGGCGCTCCTCGAAAACGTTCTGTCGTACGGCAATCCCTTCGAAACTCACGACACCACCGGCTGGCCGAGTTTCGCCGACTGGCCGGCGCACGATTCACTGACGCACGAGCAGACGTACTACAAGTGGGTCGAGCGCGCCTGGCGTGGTGGTCTGCGAATCTTCACCAATCTCTTTGTCGCCAACCGTGTGCTGTGTGAGCTGTATCCGAGCAAGCGAAATCCCTGTGACGAGATGGAGACCGTCCGGATCCAGGCGCAGCAGACACGCGAACTCCAGGACTACATCGACGCCCAGTACGGCGGTCCCGGCCGGGGTTGGTTCCGCATCGTGAGCTCCCCTGAACAGGCCAGGCAGGTGGCCGCCGACGGAAAGCTGGCCGTCACCCTCGGGGTGGAGGTGTCCGAACCCTTCGGTTGCTCTGTGCGCAACGGTATTCCGCAGTGCACCGAGGACGACATCGACCGCGGCCTGGACGAGTTGTACGACCTCGGTGTTCGGCAGATGATCGTCACGCACAAGTTCGACAACGCCCTCGGCGGTGCCCGTTTCGACGGCGGCGTCACCGGAGTGGCCGTCAATATCGGCAACTACCTGGGCACCGGGGAGTTCTGGCAGTCGGAACCATGCACCGGCGTTGCCGAGGACAATGTGCTGCCCACCAAGGTCGACGGCGCACAGAATCTTCTCGCGGTACTCCCACCCGGAGTGACGCTTCCGGTGTACCCCTCTGGTCCGCAATGCAATTCGCACGGCCTGACCGACCTCGGCGCATACACGATCCGAGGTTTGATGGACCGAGGGATGATCGTGGACATCGATCACATGAGCGTCAAGACCGCCGAAGCAGCCCTCGACATTCTCGAAGCAGCGAACTATTCCGGTGTTGTTTCCAGTCACAGCTGGAGCGACCCGAGCCTCTACAAGCGGATCTACGCGCTCGGCGGATTTGTCGCCCTGTACGCCGGGCAACTGGACGCATCGGACGACAAGCCCGAGGAGCGTGGGTTCATCGACCAGTGGCGCGACGCACGGGCAATGCGAAGCGAGAACTACTACTTCGGTTTCGGCTACGGCGCAGACACCAACGGCTTCGGGCCGCAAGCCGCACCGCGCGGTGACGCCGCCGAAAATCCGCTCCAATATCCGTACACCGCCTTCGACGGCACCGTCATGGACCAGCAGCGCGCCGGCACCAGGGTTTTCGACGTGAACACCGACGGTGTTGCCCAGTACGGGATGATTCCCGACTGGATCGCGGACATGCGTATTGCTGCGGGCGCCGACGGTGACACGATCATCGAGGACATGAGCCGTGGCGCCGAGGCTTACCTGCAAATGTGGGAGCGCGCGCGAAACTAGCTACGCTGGTGGACGGCTCCCGGGAGATCGGGGGCCGGTCCTAGATCGTCCGGCACCACCCGAAGGATTTTTTCGTGGCTGACTTCCAGTTCACCGTCGACAAGGCCCACGCCAAGTCGGTCAACGACACACTGGCCGACGTACGCCGCCTGCAGATTTCTGCGGTGATCTTCGCGATCGTCCTCGCCGCGGTCGGAGCCTGGCTGATCAGCATGGGTGAGGTGTGGTCCATCATCATCGGCGCGGTCCTCGCCATCGGTGCGGCCAGTTCACTGTGGGTCGCCTTGTGGGCACCTCGCAAGGTGGGAAGCGTCGAATCTCTGTATGCGGACAACCCACTGGTTCCCGCGATCGTCACCGAGGTTCACCCTCGAGCGGCGACCCTGACGGCACTGATCGACATCGCGAAGCCGGCGGCCGGAGCACCGAAGTACGCGCTCGTCAGCCGCAATGTTCGACTCAATCCGAAGTGGCGAGTCGGCGACCGCATTCCGTCGGTGGCACTGCGTTCGGATCGTTCCACCCGCAGCAAGGCTGACACGTGGCAGATGGTCAGCCCCATGCCGATCGAGTGGGGAACCAAGGACTCGGCAGTGCTGGCACGCGCGATCGCAGCTGTCAGTGCGAGCGAGTGGAACTTCCTGCAGAGCCGGATCCCCGACTCCGAAGAAGTTCGCACCCACCCCGATCGCCGGGTTCTGATCAACCCGGCCGATCTTCCTGACTCCCTGCGCTAGCCCTAACGGTTACGCAAGCGCGGGCAGCACTTCCTTCTCGAACATCTCGATTCCCGACGTGTCGTACGCGGCCTCGGGGAAGTAGAAGATTGCGTACTCGAGTCCCTGTGCCTTGAGCGCCGACAGGTTCTCGATTATCTGCTCGGGTGTACCAACGGCGGGCATTCCGCGGAACGCATCGAGCGACGCATCGGCGGCAGCTTCGCCGACCAACGGCGTCAGTCTGTCCTTCAGTGTCTCCAACCGCTGAGCCACCTCGGCTTCCGTCGCGCCGATGGCCACGTTGTAGTTGGCCGAACGGACGATGGCATCGAAATCGGTACCGACGGTGTCGCAGTGCTTCTTCAGGATCTCGGACTTGTGCGCGAAGCCGGCCGGGGTGCCGTCGAAGTTTGTGTACTGCGCGTACTTGGCCGCGATCTTGAGTGTGACCTTCTCGCCGCCACCGGCAACCCAGATGGGAATTCCGCCCTCTTGCAACGGAAGTGGACGGCACAGCGCTCCGTCGACCTGGTAGTACTTGCCGTCGAGCGTCGAGCTGCCGGTCGACCACGCCTGCTGCATGATCTGGATTCCTTCGTCGAGGCGGCCCAGACGCTCACCGGCAGAGGGGAAACCGTAGCCGTACGCGCGCCACTCCTGCTCGTACCAACCGCCGCCGATGCCCATCTCGACGCGTCCACCCGTGATCAGGTCGGTGGTCGCGGCGACCTTGGCGAGGTACGCCGGGTTTCGGTAACTCATGGCGGTACACATCTGGCCCAGTCGGATACGCGAGGTCGACGCACCGAGTGCGGCCATCAACGTCCACGCCTCGTGAGTCGCTTCTTCCGTCGGTTGGGGAACGGTGTGAAAGTGGTCGTAGACCCACACCGACTCCCACGGCCCTGCCTCCGCGCGCAGCGTGAAGTCTCGCATCACCTCCCACTGCTTCGCGGGGTCGATGCCGACCAGGTCCAGACGCCAGCCTTGAGGTACGAACAGTCCGAATCGCATGTAGCGAGCCTACCTACAGTTTCCCGACGCGCGACCGGGGTGACACCCGCGGAGAATAGACCGGAATGAAGCGGAACATCATCGCCGCGCCGGCGAACGAAGTCGCGCCCAGTGCGGCAAATGCCCACCCGAGCGGGAACACCGCGGCGAGAAGACCGATCGCGAGCGGCCCACCGAACATGCCCGTGTCGTGCGTCAATCGCCATGCAGCGAGGAACTCGGCGCGCTCTTCGGGTGGGGCGATATCAGCACCGAGAGTCATGATCACGCCGTTGCCCAGTCCGTTGCCGATCCCCATCACGACAGCGACCACGGTCAATCCCACTGCGCCCGTCGAAAACGGCAACATCAGGTACGACACACCGATCACCGTCAGCGAAGGCACCGCGACCAACCTGCGGCCGTATCGGTCCATGATGTGTCCGGCCGGATACGAGCACAGCAGGTCCACGGCCGCACCGATACCGAAGATCACACTCACCTGGGCTGCATCCAACCCGAGGTGCAATGCCCACAATGGAAGAACGGCCTCACGCGAAGCCCGGGCGGCGCCCATCAGAAGGGAGCCTGTCCCGAGCGTGGACAGAGCGGCACGATGACGGCGAAGGATCTCCGGGAGGGTGACGTGCCCGTGATCGCTGTTGCCCGCCTGCACCTTTCGTGGCGGGTCGGGAACGCGGGCCATCAGCGCCCCGGCGAGCACGACGCCCACCAACTGGACGAGGAATCCTCCGCGTGCTCCCACCAGGAGAATCACGCCGGCACCGATGAGCGGTCCCAGGAAGAAACCCAACCGCCACATCGCGGCGAACGACGACATTGCTCGGGCCCGAAGACCGAGTGGCACGGTCTCGGCGAGGTAGCTCTGCCGCGCAAGGCCCCACACCGCATTCGCCAGTCCGGTCAACAGTGCGCCGATACCGAGCATCCACGGAGTCTGCGCAAGCAGACAGATCACCACTCCTGTTGCACCCAAAGAACTTCCGCCGATGATCGATCTACGCTCACCGAAACGCGACACTATCCGGCCGGCAGGGAGGTCACCGAGTACGGCACCCAAGCCACCGAGCGCAACGATCAGGCCGGCGACGGCGACCGATGCGCCCAGGTCGCGCGCGGTGACGGCCATGATGGGGGCAGCCGCACCCTGACCGATCCCGAAGATGGCCGCCGGCACGAAAACCGTTGTGACCAGTGGCTTGAGTCCGGCAATCGCCGGCTGTTCCTTGGGCAGTGTTTCCGTCACGCGCTCACTTCTGCCGCGTCAGCGGCCCGCGAGAACCGGTTCGCCGGACGATCGAGGCCGTAGTGGCCCCGCAGGGTCGATTCGGTGTACTCGGTTCGGAAGAGCCCACGCGCCTGCAGAATCGGCACGACCCGGTCGACGAACACCTCGAGCCCTCCGGGCAGATAGGGCGGCATGATGTTGAAGCCGTCCGCGGCGCCCTTGTCGAACCATTCGGTCAACTCGTCCGCGACCTGCTCCGGTGTCCCGGCAAATGTCCGATGCCCACGGCCACCGCCGAGTTTGCCGATCAATTCACGGACGGTGAGGTTTTCGCTCTCTGCAAGATCTTTGACGAGCTGGTATCGACTCTTGTTCCCTTGGATGCGATCGATGTCCGGCAACGGTGGCAGCGGGGCATCCAGAGAATGCTCGGTGAGATCGACACCCACCATGTTCGAGAGCTGGCGCAGCGAATACTCCGGAGAGATCAGGTCCGTGAATGACTGCTCCAGAGCCTTCGCTTCTTCTTCCGTATCCGCGATGAAGGGCACGATGCCCGGCAGCACCTTGATCTCGTCGGGACTACGCCCGTACTTGATCAGCCGCGCTTTGAGATCGTTGTAGAAATCCTGCCCCTGCTCGAGTGTTCGTTGAGCGGTGAACACGGCTTCGGCATACCTCGCCGCGAAATCCTTACCGCTCTCGGAGGAACCGGCCTGTACAAGCAGCGGACGTCCCTGTGGAGACCTCGGCGAATTGAGCGGGCCAGCCACCGTGAATCGTTGACCGTCATGGTCGATGCGATGGACACGATCAGGATCGGCGAAGATTCCGGTCTCTTCGTCCAGGACAACTGCCCCCTCTTCCCAGCTGTCCCAGAGTCCGAGCGTCACGTCGAGAAACTCCTCGGCGCGCTCGTAACGACCGCTGTGCGTCGGTACCGCATCGAGGCCGAAGTTCGCGGCCTCGTCGGCGCCGGCCGACGTCACGATGTTCCACCCGCCTCGTCCGCCACTGATGTGATCGAGGGAAGCGAACTTCCTTGCAAGAGTGTACGGATCGCTGTAACTGGTCGACGCGGTTGCAATCAACCCCACCTTCTCGGTGGCCGCAGCGATCGCCGACAGCAAGGTGACGGGTTCGAAGATCGCCTGAGTGTTGTATTTGACCCGCGGGCCGACTGCTAGACCGTCGGCGAAGAACACCGAGTCCAGCTTGCCACGCTCGGCGATTCTCCCCAGTTCCTGGAAGTGCTTGACGTCCAGAAGGTTGGCCGCATTTGTGCGTGGGTGGCGCCACGCCGCCTCATGATGGCCGACGCCCATCAGGAAGGCGTTCAGATGAAATTGTCGTTCGGACATGAGTTCGCAGAATCTTTCCGTGAAAGTGTGGTCAGGTGGTGACGCGCCAGCGCGAGAGCCGACGTTCGATCAGGACCAGAATCGCGTTGATTGTCAGACCCAACAACGAGATCGCGACGATGCCCGCATACATGTTCGGGATCTGGAAGTTGAGTTGGGAAGCGGTGATCAGATACCCGAGACCGGCTTTGGCCCCGACCATTTCGGCGGCGATCAGCACGAGAATCGACGACGCGGCGGCCATGCGGATACCCGTGAAGATCGTGGGAACTGCGGCGGGCAGAACCACCTTCTGGAACAGCCGAATCGAGGAGAACCCCAGCGAGGCAGCGGACTTGATCAGCAGGGGGTCCACTGTTCGCACACCGGAGATCGTGTTGAGCAGAATCGGGAAGGTGCAGGCGTAGATCACCAGGGCGATCTTCGATTCCTCACCGATTCCGAGAATCAGCACGAAGACGGGAAGCAGAGCCAAGGCTGCTGTGTTGCGGAACAATTCGAGAATCGGGTTGAGGAAGTCGGAGACCGGGCGGTACCAGGCGATCGCGATTCCCAACGGAATCGCGATCGCAATGGCCACGAAGAATCCGGTCAGGGCACGCGTCAGACTGGCCGAAACATGCTCTTGCAATTGTCCGTTCTCGGCGAGAGTGAAGAATGCGGACACAACTTCGGTGAAAGGCGGGAGGAAGACCTTGTCCACCAGCCCGAGCCGAGGTGCCGCTTCCCAGATCCCGAGGAAGATCGCGATCGCAATCGACGGCTTGGCAATCCGCCAGGCGGTGGAACCAATGTAGCGCGCCGCCTTGCCGCCGGCCTGGCTCCGCTGCGCAATGTCAGGTGTTTTGTCGGGCAACGGTTTCGGGGTGGCGACCACCTCCGGCGTCGCCAATGCGCTAGACATGTGCAACCTCCTTGGCAGGATCGAGTTCGCCGGCCCGAGCGCGCTCGACTTCACCGTGCAGCAGCGTCCAGATCCGGTGCCGGAACACACGGAACTCCTCACCTGATCGCACGTCGTCGCCGGACCGGTCGATGTCGATGTCGACGATCGTCTTGACGCGCCCCGGCCGCGAAGTCAGTACTGCAACACGTTGCCCAAGGTAGATGGCCTCGTCGATTCCGTGGGTGATGAACAGGATGGTCTTGCCGGTGGCCTTCCAGATGCGCAGAAGCTCGTCCTGCAGCGACTCTCGCGTCTGTGCGTCCAGCGCTGCAAATGGTTCGTCCATCAGCAACACTTCGGGATCGAATGCCAAGCTGCGGGCGATCGCGACTCGCTGCTTCATTCCACCGGACAACTCGTGCGGATAGCGATCCGCGAAACCTTGCAGACCGACCAGTTCGAGGTAATGCTCGGCGAGCTCGCGCCGCTCGCTCTTCTTCACGCCCTTCGCTTCGAGTCCGAACTCGATATTGTGACGTGCAGTTCGCCATGGAAGTAGCGCGTATTGCTGGAAGACGATTCCCCGATCCAAGCCTGGGCCCGTGATCTGCTTGCCGTCCAGAAGGATTCGACCGGAAGTGGGCGAACTGAGTCCTCCGAGGAGGTCCAGCAGAGTCGACTTGCCGCAACCACTCGGCCCGACGAGGACCAGGAACTCCCCCGGCGCCACGTCGATGTTGATGTCCTCGACCGCAGTGAAAACTTCGTCGGTCCCACGAATGTCGAACTGTTTGGTGACGTGCTCGAGCCGTAGTTTCGGTTCTGTGCTCATTTTGCTGCCTCCAGTGCCTGTCCGTCAGCGCCGCTGTCGGGTGAATACGTTCCGTTGGCGTACGGGTTGAATTCGTTGGTGTAGATGTCCGACGGCTTCAACTTTCCTTCTTCGAGTTCACCGTTACGGGTGAGCCAGTCGATCCACGTGCTGATCTCGGTATCGGTGATGGTTCCGCCGGGACCGGCAACTCCTGGGCTCTTCCAGTAGCTGATGAGCTTGGTGTCCTCGTTGCGTCCGCGGCTGTTGATGATCGACGTCAGCTTCGCGATCACTTCTTCTCGTGGGTGCGTCTGGGTCCAGCGAATGGCCCGTGCTGTTCCCTGTACGAAATCGGCGACCGCCTCCTTGTTCTGAGCGATGTAGTCGTCACGGAACACCAACGTGCCGTAGGTGAACGAGCCGAACAGCGATTCGTCGGTGAACAGCTCGCGAAGACCACCGCGTTCGAGCGCTGAGTCACGGAAGACCGAGCCGAGGGTGGCGACATCGATCTGTCCCTGCCGCAGCGCCTGTTCCGTGTTGACCGGCGGAACGACGATCAATTCAACCTGCTTGATCTCGTCAGGCGTAAGTCCCTGCCGCGCAAGCCACTCACGGACGACGAACTCGTGGTGCGCACCAAGGGTGTTCATCCCGACCTTCTTGCCGATCAAGTCCTTCGCCGACTTGATCGGACTGTCGTCGAGTACGTAGTACCCGTTGAAGCTCTCCTTGTCGGAGCCGTAGTACCCGATGACCGAGGTGATCGGTGAACCCGCGGAAGCCAACTTCACCACCGCACCGTTGAACGCTCCGCCGAACTCGGTTTGACCAGTCGCTGCGTTCTGAATGCTCTGAGGGCCGCTGGTCGTATCGCCGATCCAGTTGAGCTCCACGTCGTTGAAGTAACCGAGGTCAGCGGCCAGTTCGGGGTAGATGACCTGTCCGGTGCTGCCCTCGTACCGCAGGACGGTCTTGCCGTCGGCGGTCTTGACGACTTCGTCGGAGGAGCCCGAGCAGGCAACGGCAAGGCTGGACAGAGTGACAAAGGCGACGGCCGCGGCTACCGAGCGCGCGAAACGAGGGCGAATCATGAAGTTGCTTCCTGTAGAAGATGATTGGTTCAGTTCTCGGCTACACCTGTCCGGAGCGCCGTATGCGGCGCTCGGCACAGGCAGGTGTGGGGAATGTCAGTTCAACGACAACAGTTGAGCGACATGAGCGGGAAAGACCGAAACACGTGAGACTCCAATGAATGTGAAGACAGAATCGAGCCGTTAGCAGTGCCGAAACCATACGTCGGCACCCACTACCTGGGTCAACGGTTACATTCATGCCGGATTTAATGTGTGAGGTCCGTATCATGAGGGCATGCTTTCGCCGACGACTGCGCAGGACTTCGAGCAACACCGTGGCCACCTGACGTCGGTGGCCTACCGTCTCACCGGAAGTTTCAGCGACGCTCAGGATGCGGTGCAGGAGGCATGGATACGCTTGCAAGTCGCACAATCGAGACAAGGAAGCGACCTCGAGATCCGGGAGCTGCGCGGATGGCTCACCACTGTTGTCGGTCGGATCTGCCTCGATCATCTCAAATCGGCCGCAGTCAGAAGAGAAAGCTATGTCGGACAGTGGCTTCCGGAGCCGATCGTCACGCCCGTCGACGCCACCGCGGGCACACCCTCAGCGACACCCGATCCGCTGGAGTACGTCGTGACGCAGGAACAGAATCGTTTTGCTGCCCTCGTCGTCCTGGACACCCTTACTCCCGCTCAACGCGTTGCCTTCGTCCTGCATGACGGCTTCGACGTGCCCTTCGCCGAGGTTGCGCGCATCCTCGACATCGAAGTAGCCACTGCCCGTCAGTTGGCCTCGCGGGCCCGTAAAGCCGCAGCGTCGGCGCCGGTCCCGGTCAGTAGCGAGGAGCATGCTGCCGCCGTCGAACGATTGGTGACGGCTATCGCGAGTGGAGATCTGAACGCCGTGATCGATGCACTCGATCCCGATGCCGTCCTGATCGGTGACGCAGGCGGAACTACCCGCACGGCTGTCAACATTGTGCGCGGCAGCGATCGTGTGGCGCGGTTCTACCTGGGATTGGCCCGCAAGTACGGACCGGCAGCGGTGTTCTCGATGTCACCGGTTCTCGTCAACGGACGGCTCGGCGGTGTATTCGCCGGCTCACCAGGGGATGACCAGTACCCGAAGTTCGCCGCTCGCGTTGCCGGCTTCACTGTCCGCGACGGAGTTGTGTGCGCAGCCTACGACATTGCGAATCCAGCCAAGTTCAGCGCTGTGCCGATGCTCGATCACACCGAACCCGAACGCAAGTAGCGAGACTCCCATTCCTCGAGGTGTGATCTGGACACCTGCGTTCCGAACCACAGTCGGTGCAGTACATCCGATCCCAGATGATGCAATTCGGTGTGCGTCCTCCACTGCTGCGACGCCCACTCGGGTTCGTTGTGGGCGGCGTCGATCCCGGCCATCGCGCTACCTCGCAGTTCGAAGTCCAGGTCCCGTCGAAGCTCCGAAAGCTCCGACCAATTCGCCTGTGGTGCATAGTGCCTCGCGCGAATTTCAGTCAGTAGCTTGAACAGGACGCTACTCGCCCGTTCGTCGACCCAGATCAGAGTGCGTCGATGCGCACCGCGCCCCACCGTCCACAGGACCACCAACGCCACGACGACGCCGATTGCCGTCTCGAGCATGCGGCTGAGGATCAGATGTTGGACGGTCCCGTGCGCACCACCGGCCGCGCCGAGGAGAATCGCGAGGGCGGTGATGAAGATGACGGCTATCCCGTAATTCCGCACCAGGAAGAGCTCGATCCCGGCCATCAGGACAGCAAGTACCGCCACCAACCACAGACCGGTCGGACTCCAGGCGTAGATGGCACCCAACAGAATCAACCCGAGGACGGTTCCGCCGATGCGGTGAATTCCGCGATAGGTGCCCAGTATTCGATCCGGTCCTTGATGAAGGACCATCGCCGCGGCGATCACCGCCCAGTCCGGGCGATCGATGCCGAGCAGGACGGTGAGGGTTCCCGCGGCCATGCAGGCAATGGACAGCCGAAGTGCCGTGACCGACGCTCGGCTGGACGGATTGCAGGCGCGGAGGAACCGATATCGGATCGTCGGATCGGGCAGAGGCGGGTGAGCCCCGACCTCGTCGACGTCGAACGCGGGGTCCGCCATGAGCTCCGGATCGTGGTCGTCGGAGATCGCTCTGGCCATCGAGATCTGCGCTCGTTCGAGTTCACGGGTCAACGGGTGGTCTTTCCCGACGATTGCGCCGCGGTAAAGGCACTGCCACGCGTCGTGCAGCCGAAGTGCTGCAGCGTGGCGTTTGTCTCGCGTGAGTTCGGGTGGGGCGTACGCCGCCTGAGCGTCCGTGTACTCCGCAACGGCCGATACGGCTGCCTGTACAGCGCTGCGTTCGACAGCTCTCGGTGCCCACAGGATTCCCGTCATCGAGACGACCACCGCGCTGATCCCACCGATTGCCGTCCACATCGCGACCTCGACCGGCGGCTGGCCGGGAGTGGCGATCACGGAGCTGATCTCGGTGGTGAGCAACAGAAAGAACGCGCCCGGTGGACCCAATCGAAGCGCGTCGACGGTGAAGGCGCAGGTCGACACCACGACGGCCATGATCAGCACGACAAAGACGAGCAGCACCGTCGGCGCTCCCTCGGCGATGGCTCGGTGGACGGGCTCACCCACTGATGCCCCGATGAAGGACAGGATCGTCAGCGTCGTCGCGGCGATACCGACTGCCTTCCACCTGCTCCGGTACGGACGACCCTCACCGTAGATCGATGCAAATGCGCCGAGGCCGACCAGGAGCGAAGCAGACCCGAATCCGAGCAGTGTGGCGATGGCTGCCGGAATCGCCAGGGCGAGGGCGACGCGAACTGCTCCGGGGTACCGGTTTCCCACCGGTGGCAATCCGAACAGGACACTGCGCGCCGGCCGCGGAGCCGGGAGGTTGGACTCGTGACCCGCTGATGTTTCTTCGGGGTCCACTGCCCATCCTTCGCGCCGGCCTGTTCGTGTCTGTGTCCTCCCATTCTTGCGGGCGGCCGACGTGGAATTCGAGGCGGGTCCGGAGGTCGATTCGACCACCCCGTTATTGACACTCTGTCAACAGTGTGGATGATAGGTGGAGTCGGATCCGCTCGCGGGTCGCACTTCATCGATCGGGAGAATCACGATGACGCAAGGATCTACCGCAACCCGAACCACCGAACGCCGGTCCCCGTGGATGGACGACGAATTGGAGGCCGTGGCCGACCTGGCAAGGAACTTCTTCGCCAAACACGTCACACCGCATCAGAAACGCTTCGCGTCCCAGGGTTTTCCCGACAAATCCGCATATCGGGAACTCGGGACGCTCGGGCTCGCCGGCATGTCGATCCCCACCGAGTACGGCGGCGGAGGAGGAACGTTTGCGCACGACGCCGTGCTGTTCCACGAGCAGGTCATGGCGGGCGATCATTCACTCCAACTCGGCGTGCACTCGGGAATCGTGCCGCACTACCTCAATGCCTACGCCGATCACGAGCACAAACTGCGCTGGCTACCGAAGCTGGTGAGTGGCGAGTGGGTGGGCGCAATCGCCATGACCGAGCCCGGCACCGGATCCGACTTGCAGAACATCACCACCCGCGCCGTCCGCGACGGTGACGACTATCTGATCAGCGGCGCAAAGACATTCATCTCGAACGGTCGCAATTGTGATCTGGTGATCATTGCCGCCAAGACCGATCCCAGCCTCGGAGCGCGTGGAGTGTCGCTCATCGTGGCCGAGGTCGATGACAACACACCGGGTTTCGAGCGCGGGCGAATACTCGAGAAGGTCGGACAGAAGGGCCAGGACACCACCGAGCTGTTCTTCGAACGCTTGCGGGTGCCTGCAACAAACCTGCTCGGGGACCGCGAAGGCACGGGGTTTGCCCAGCTGATGCAGCAGCTACTGCCCGAACGATTGATCTGTGGGGTTGCAGCCACTGCGGCAATGGAGCGTGCCGTCGCCCTCACCGTCGAGTACACCAAATCCCGAAACATGTTCGGACAACCGCTCTTCGATCTGCAGAACACCCGCTTCGAACTTGCCGAGTGTGCGTCCATCGCTCGTATCTCACGAACATTCATCGACGACTGCATCGTCAAATACCTTGCCGGGCAGCTCGATGCGACTACCGCCGCGATGGCCAAGTACTGGCTCACCGACCAGCAGTGCGCCGTGATCGACCGCTGCGTGCAACTACACGGCGGGTACGGCTACATCCTCGAATATCCCATCGCTCAGATGTACGCCGACGCTCGTATTCAGCGAATCTACGCCGGATCGAACGAAGTCATGAAAGACCTCGTGGCGAGATCACTCTGAGCAATCAGGAATCCGCCTCGCACGCCGGCAGAACGTCACGCACGATGGCGAGCAAACTGCGTACCAGCAGAAGGTGCACCTGTTCGCGGTCGAGCGCTCCCGTCACCAACCACTGCTTACTGGCGGCCTTCGCCAATCCTCCGTACGCCACGATCATCGAATGAACAGCAGCCTCGCTGCCTTCGCTCGGTCGAATCGCGAGCGCATCCATCATGCGTCGCGCAGCAACGTCGTCAGCGTCCCGCAGGATCCGATCCATCTCGCGGTCACGGCGGAGGTCGTCGGACATGACTGTCGAGATCCACATGTCGCGATGACGCCAGGCGACGTCGAGCCACCGATCGATCACGGCGCCGATCCGCTTCTCCTGGCTCGCCGATCGCGGAATGCGGTCCACCGCCACTTCGGGAATGAAGACGAATCGCCGCACGACGTCGAGGTACAACTCCCGCTTGGAGCCGAAGTAATGATTGAGCAGCGGACGACCGACCCCGGCCGCCTTGGCCAACTCGGTCATCGAGACGTCGGCAAAAGACTTCTCCTCGAAAACCTTTGCCGCGCTGACAATGATCTGCTCACGCCGGTCTTCAGGACCGAGACGCTTTCCGCCTGTGGCCGACGCGGACGTCATTCTTTTCTCGCGGGCGTGCTGTTGACCGTCGCCTGCGCTTCGACCATGAGCGAAATGTGTTCCACCAAACGCTTTCGAGAGATCTTGGAGGACGGGGTGTGCGCCTGATAGATGAACGCGAGGGCACCGAACAGCCCCACCGAATTGAGTTCGGAGTTCGCGGAGTCGGTTGCCTCGCCGCCGTACATCAGCTCGAGCGACGCGGAGATCGGATTGGTGAACTCCGCCATCAATTCTCGCCCTCGATCCCACAGCGCAGGTTCCGCCTGGGATTCGACGAACATGATGCGTCCACGGCGCGGATCCTTGAATACGTAGGTGGTGAAGGCCTTCACCACGTGACGGATCAGGGCCGACGGTTCGGAAGGCGCCGCCTCGAGAGCGTCCAGAATAGTGTCGCGTGCCCCGAGAACGACCTCGTCGAGCACGGCGACCAGCAGTTCGTCACGATTGGCGAAGCTCTCGTAGAAGTACCGTTCGGTCAGCGCAGCCTCGCGGCAGGTCGCACGCATGGTCGCGGCGGCCGCACCCTCGGTGCCCATGATCTGCAGCCCGGCTTCGATCAGCCGTGCCCGGCGCGCGGCGCGGCGATCTTCTGGTTCCTGCCCACGCCACCTGCGCGGGCCGGTGCGCCGAGCCTCGGTATCCGTCATGTCCCCATGTTCTCACTGACCGGCACTGCTCTCGACCTCAGGTTATCGCGGCGACCTCGGCAAGCGAACTGACATCGCACGATGTCAATCAATTCAATTCTGACATCAATCGCTGTTGACATCACTTGATGTCAGACTTACTCTTCGTTCAGTTGTTCACGCACCAATCAGGAGGCGTCACACATGGTCGACATCGACCCAACCTCGGGGCCATCGGCCGGTGACGAGGAAACTCGAACTCGCCGAACACGAGTCGTCGTCATCGGAGCCGGTTTCGGCGGCATCGGAACGGCTGTCCGCTTGAAGCAGTCCGGGATCGACGACTTCGTCGTTCTGGAACGTGCCGCGGAGCCCGGGGGGACCTGGCAGGTCAATACCTACCCCGGTGCACAGTGCGACATCCCGTCGATTCTGTACTCGTTCTCGTTTGCGCCCAATCCGAACTGGACGCGGCTGTATCCGCTACAGCCCGAGATCTACGACTATCTCCGGGATTGCGTCCATCGCTTCGGACTGGCCGGTCATTTCCACTGCAACCAGGACGTGACAGAAGCTTCGTGGGACGAGCAAGCCCAGATCTGGCGGGTACACACTGCGGAAACCGTCTGGGAGGCACAGTTCCTGGTCGCGGCCACCGGCCCGTTCAGTGCCCCCGCCACACCCGACCTTCCCGGGCTCGAATCGTTTCGTGGTCAGATGTTCCACACCGCGGACTGGAACCACGACCACGACCTTCGCGGTGAGCGGATAGCCGTGGTCGGCACCGGCGCCTCTGCGGTGCAGATCATCCCCAGACTGCAACCGCTCGCGGACACGTTGACCGTGTTCCAGCGGACACCGACGTGGATCCTGCCGCATCCGGATCAGCCGATGACCGGCTGGCCAAGCGCTCTCTTCGAGCGGGTGCCGCTCACCCAACGACTGGCACGCAAGGGACTCGACCTGCTTCAAGAAGCCCTGGTACCCGGATTCGTGTACAAGCCGTCACTGCTCAAAGGGCTGGCCGCACTCGGCCGAGCACACCTTCGCCGGCAGGTGCGGGACCCGGAGCTTCGCGCAAAGCTGCTCCCCCACTACGCATTCGGATGCAAGCGTCCGACGTTCTCGAACACCTACTATCCCGCGCTGGCGTCACCCAATGTGGAGGTGGTGACGGACGGAATCGTCGAGGTGCAGGAGCGCGGAGTTCTCACCGCGGACGGCGCCTTCCGGGAAGTCGACACCATAGTCATGGGAACCGGCTTTCGGATGGGAGACAACCCGTCTTTCGACATCATCCGAGGCCAGGACGGCCGCAGCCTCGCGCAGACGTGGAACGGCAGTGCCGAGGCCTTCCTCGGCACCACTATCAGCGGTTTTCCGAACTTCTTCATGATCCTCGGCCCCAATTCCGTGGTCTACACCTCGCAGGTCGTCACGATCGAAACCCAGGTCGAGTACATCGTGAGCTGCATTCTTCAAATGGACGAGCGCGGCATCGGCAGCATCGACGTCCGCGCAGACGTGCAACGCGAGTTCGTACGCGCAACAGACCGCCGACTCGCCACCAGCGTGTGGAACGCCGGCGGGTGCAGTAGTTACTACCTCGTCGACGGCGGCCGCAACTACACCTTCTATCCCGGATTCAACCGATCATTCCGCGCCAGGACCAAACGAGCCGACCTCGCTCACTACGCGCAGGTACAACCCGTCTCGTCCGGAGCACTCACCACTGCTCGAGAAACCGTGAGGAGCCGATAATGCTCGGCATCAACGCCTTCCGAGGCACACCCGTCGTCGCACCGTCCGGCGCTCGCCGCTACACCGACGAAGCACATGCGATCGCCGCCCGTGACGTCGAATTCGACTGGGACGGCGTACCACTGCATTACGTGCCGAACGAACCGATGGTCACCCACGTCATCAACTTCATGCATCTCGTGTTACCCGAGGGAGAGCGCGCCATGTCCGCAACGCTCGCCGAAGCACTCCCGCTCATCGAGGACGCCCGCCTGCACGAAGAGGTGGTGGGATTCGTCGGCCAGGAAGCAACACACGCGTCGTCGCACAAAGGTGCACGCGAGCATCTTGCGGACCTCGGCATGGACATGAAACCGATGTCACGCCGGATGGACTGGCTCGTGGACAAGATATTGGGCGACAAAGGATTGACCGGAAAAGCCAAGCACGCCTGGCTCTGTGAACGTCTCGGCTTGTTTGCCGCCATGGAGCACTACACGGCAGTGGTCGGGGAATGGCTGCTCACCGATCCCGCCCTCGAAGATGCCGGCATGCACCCGATGATGCTCGACATGGTGAAGTGGCACGGCGCCGAGGAAGTCGAACACCGCAACGTAGCCTTCGACGCCTACATGTACGTGGACGGCAGCTACGCCAGACGTGTTCGCACGGCGCTGCTGGCCAGCTTCACGTTGTTCGTGCTGTTCATCGCCTCGATGAACTACCTGTTCCGACAGGACCCGTCCGCGACGAAAGGCCGACTGTGGCCTCTCCAACTGATAAGCGCCACCCGTCGTGGCCTGGTACCCAACATGAAATTCCTGATCACCGAGATTCCTCCGTATCTGCGGCCGAGCTTCCATCCTTCCCAGATCGGGGACATGGACGTCGCCATGCGTTACCTCGCTCGCTCGCCTGCTGCCAATCGTTCTTCCGAAGCGAGCGCAGGATGAACAAGACGACTGCCGACAGTTCCCACGACGCACCCGACTTCACACCGACCCGGTCGTTGAGGTTTGCCGCGCAAGCCACCGGCGCATACCGCCGAATCTTTGCAGCAAGTCCAGCAGCGCACATACTTTCGCGCCCCAGCCCGGTCCGCTACAGCGGGTTCGACATGACTCTGGACGTGAAGTCCGTCCGGTCAGAGTGCGACGACGTCCTGAGTGTCACCTTGACCCCGAGGGAAGGAATCACCCTTCCGTCGTGGATTCCCGGCGCCCACCTCGACATCTTTCTCCCCTCGGGAAGGCAACGACAGTATTCGCTGTGCGGCGACCCCGACGACTTGTCCTCGTATCGGATCGCCGTCCGGAGGATCGACGAGGGTGGGGGCGGCTCGCGCGAGATACACGAGTCGCTGAAACCCGGCATGGTTGTGGACGTCCGAGGGCCACGCAACGCATTTCCGTTTGTCGCGGCTCCGTCGTACCTCTTTGTTGCGGGCGGAATCGGGATCACTCCGCTCCTTCCCATGGTGCAACGTTGTCACCGCCGCGGAATCCCATGGCGTTTGGATTATCTCGGACGAACTCGGACGGCCATGCCATTTCTCGACGAGATCGAGGAATACTCCAGCGGCCGGGTAACCATCCGACCGGACGACGAGTTGGGCCCGACGGATATCGAAACACTGGTCGCTGCTGCGGATCCCGGTGCCGCGGTGTACACGTGCGGACCGGCGCCGCTGATGAACATGGTGCGCGCGGCGACCTTCGCCGGCAATCCGACCGGATCGGTGCACAGCGAGAGGTTCTCCCCACTCCCGGTAGTCGACGGCAAGGAGTTCACGGTGCATCTGGCGCGCACCGGTCTCACCGTCGATGTGGGCGAGTCCGAAAGTGCTTTGGCTGCGATACGACGTGCACTTCCCGGAGTCGCGTATTCCTGCCAACAGGGCTTCTGCGGTACGTGCAAGGTTCGGGTGCTCTCGGGGAGCGTCGATCATCGAGACACCTTGCTCACCGAATCCGAACGTGCCGATTCGATGTTGACCTGTCGATCACGTTCCACCGGTGCTTCTTTGGTGGTGGACCTGTGAGGGGAAAATTCTCTCTTGCGGCAGCCGACGCAGACTTCGTCCGATCCGCGCCGCTGGTGATCACTCACCGGATCGAATCCGAAGCGACGTGCGAAAGCTTGTGGCAGACGTTGACCGCGGACGGAGCGCTCACGTCGTGGGCGCGCGGGATCACCGGAGCCGACTGGACCTCGGCCAGACCATTCGGCATCGGGACTACCCGAACCGTGCGCGCCGGCGCTTTTGCTGCACTGAACGAGAGATTCTTCCGCTGGGACGAGGGGCACCGAATGACGTTCTACGTGGAGTCGGCGTCACTGCCGGGGTTCAAACGCTTCGCCGAAGATCTGGTGCTGGAACCGACTTCGACTGGCAGCCGCCTCACCTGGACGTTCGCTGTCCAAGCGCAGCCGTTGTTCGCCCCGATTCTGTCTCTGTCCCGACCGATCCTCGAACGCGTCACTCGCAGCTGGGCCGACGGCGCCGTCCACCACACACTTCAAGGAACTCCACAATGACGGCGACCGAGATCGACACGACTACACAGGCGTCCGACGACACGGTGACACAGGCAGTGCGCGACGCCCGAACTGCTTCCGAGTGGTGGGCAGAACTGACATTCGAGCAACGCGCTCGTCGACTGGATCGGTGGCGTGGAATCATCGCTCGTCGAGCATCCGAACTCGCCGACGTCGTGCACCGGGACATGGGCAAGCCGCACCCTGACGCGATGCTCGAAATCGCCATGGCACTCGAACATCTCGCGTGGGCGTCGAAGAATGCCCGAAAGGTATTGGGCAGGCGCAGCGTCCGCTCCAGTTTGTTGACGGTCAATCAGGCCGCCTCGGTGGAGTATCGACCTCTCGGGGTGATCGGTGTGATCGGTCCGTGGAACTATCCGGTCTTCACCCCGCTCGGTTCGCTCTCGTTCTCGCTGGCTGCAGGCAATGCCGTGGTCTACAAGCCGAGTGAGTTCGCCCCGGCAGTCGGGCAATGGTTGGTCCGAGCGTTTGCCGAGGTCGTCCCTGAACATCCTGTGCTGCAAGTTGTCACAGGCGACGGTTCAGTCGGCGCGGCACTGTGCCTGGCCGGTGTCGACAAGATCGGGTTCACCGGATCGACCGCGACGGGCAAGAAAGTCATGGCAGCGTGCGCCGGGCCCCTCACACCGGTGTTGATGGAATGTGGCGGTAAGGACGCACTCATCCTTGATGCCGACGGAAATGTTGGTGCCGCCGCGGATGCTGCGGTGTGGGGCGCATTATCCAACTCCGGTCAAACCTGTCTGGGCGTCGAGCGTGTATACGTGCACGAACAGGTCTACGACGAGTTTATCGACAAGACAATCACTTTGGCTGCCCGAGTTCATGCCGGTCCGGGTGCCGAGGACAAGATCGGTCCGATCACCATGCCCGCGCAAGTGGCTGTAATCCGGCGCCACATCGACGACGCGGTGTCTCGAGGTGGACGTGTCGTTCTCGGAGGGCTCGGCTCGATCTCCGGCCAGTATGTGCAACCGACCATCATGGTCGACGTCCCCGAAGACAGCCTCGCCGTCACGGAGGAAACTTTCGGCCCGACGATGACGATCACCAAGGTCGCCTCGATGGACGAGGCTGTGGAGTTGGTCAATGCGTCGCCATATGCATTGGGAGCAAGCGTGTTCGGCAAGGATGGAGTGGCTGTTGCCGATCGGCTCCGATCCGGAGGAGCGTCGGTGAACTCTTACGTGATGTATGCCGCGGTTCCCAACCTGCCACTGGGTGGGGTCGGAGCATCTGGTTTCGGACGCGTTCACGGCCCAGATGGTCTGAAGGAGTTCACCTATGCCCGGTCGATGACCAGGCAACGATTCCGTTCGCCCCTACCACTGACGACGTTTCGACGGACCGCCCGAATCGAGTGGCTGGTCAAGGTTCTCATCCGCGCGCTACACGGAAGGCACTGAAGCAATGACGGGACGCATGTCCGCAATTGCGGGAACAGTCCGCGATCTGGGCATTCCACTGCCCGGACGCCGAATCGACTACGACGTTGCCGGAAAGGTCGTGCTGATCACCGGCGGAGGCGACGGTATCGGTTCCGCGCTGGCGCGCACTCTCCACCGGCGTGGGGCCACCGTGGCGCTGGTCGACGTCAACGAAAGTTCATTGGCAACGGCCGAGCGCTCATTCGAGTCACAGCGAGTCGTGACGGTCACGGCCGATGTCCGAGATCGGGACGGCATGACCGCAGCCGTGCAAACGATCATCGAGCAGCTGGGCAGAATCGACGTCGTGGTGGCCAACGCCGGAATCACCCCTCCCCCGGCAACATTGCGCCAGATCGATCCCGACGCCTTCGATCGCGTGCTCGACGTCAATCTCACCGGCGTCTTCAACACAGTGCATCCGACCATCGACGAGGTGATCCGCAACAGTGGGCACATCGTCGTCGTGTCATCGGCAGCGTCGTTCGCCCCAGGTTTGGGCGGCGCTTCGTACATGATCAGCAAGGCTGGGGTCGAAGCGCTCGGCCGGGCGCTGCGTCTCGAGGTTGCCGGCTACGGCGCCACTGCCGGCATCGCGTACTTCGGGATGGTGGATACACAACTTGCACGCGCCACACTCGACGACGACGAGATCGGGCGCAAACTCGACGCTCGACTACCCGGTCCCCTCCGTCATCGAATCTCCCCGGACCGTGCCGCCACGGTGATCGCAGACGCGATCGCGCGCCGCGCCGCGCGGACCCTTGCCCCCGCTGCCTGGGAACCCTGGGCGTGGGGACGCGGATTCATCAATGTCCTGGCCGACGGCTATCTGGCCAGGGACAAACAGGCACACGACCTGATCCGCGAACTCGAAGACAGAACCACCGCTGCGGCCCCGACGAATGCATCAGCCCTGACAAAGGCATCCAGGAGATCATCATGACCACGTTGTGTGCAGCCTTCCAGCGAGTGTCGGCGGTAGCGCCCGACGCGGTGGCCCTGCGAGACATCGGCGATGCGCGAACACTGACGTGGCGCGAGTACGCCGAACAGGTCCGCGAGGTTGCCGCGGGATTGGCCGGAATCGGCGTGGGACACGGCGATACGGTTGCCCTGATGATGAGTAACCGCATCGAGTTCTATCCGATCGACGTCGGTGCCCAACATCTCGGCGCGACGTCCTTCTCCATCTACAACACGTCGGCACCCGAAGCCATCCGTTACATCCTCGCCAATTCCGGTGCACGGGTTCTCGTCTGCGAAGACCGGTACGTGGATACGGTCCTCCGCTCGGGCGCCACACTCGAGACGATCGTCGTCGTCGACGCGCAATCGCATGTCCACCAGCCCGGCACCGTGACCCGGGAGCAGATGAAGAATTCTGCCGCATCGGATTTCGATTTCGAGGGCACCTGGCGTGCGGTGAAACCGAACGACGTCGCCACGTTGATCTACACCTCCGGCACGACCGGCAACCCCAAGGGCGTCGAGACGACTCATGCATGCCTGTTGTTCGAAACCAACGCCGTAAGCGCTGTACTCCCCGTCGAATTCGGTGACCGCATCACCTCGTACATGCCGTCGGCGCACATCGCCGATCGGCTCACCTGCCTGTACATGCAAATGGTGTTCGGCACCCAGATCACTGTCGTACCGGATCCGAGCCAGGTAGCGGCCGCGCTTCCGGACTGTCGTCCCACGATCTGGGGCAGCGTCCCCCGTGTGTGGGAAAAGCTGAAAGTTGCAGTCGAATCGGCTGTCGCCAACGAACCGGACGACGCGCGGCGAGCGGCGTTGCAGTGGGCACTCGACGTCGGTCGCACTCGTCTCGCACACTTGCGAGCCGGTGAAACAGTCCCCGCCGAACTGGAAGCGGACTACGCCCGAGCCGATACGATGGTCCTGTCCGCTCTGCGTGCGAAACTCGGCTTTGCCGAACTGAAGTGGGCCATCTCTGGCGCCGCACCGATTCCGCCGGAAACCTTGGCATTCTTTGCGGCCCTGGGAGTTCCGATCTCGGAGATCTGGGGAATGTCCGAGCTGACATGCATCGCAAGCACCGCGCCGGCCGAGCCGACCAAGCTCGGAACGGTCGGAAAGTTGCTCCCAGGCATGGAAATGCGCATCGAGGCGGACGGCGAGCTACTGGTTCGAGGACCGTTGGTCATGAAGGGGTACCGCGGCGAACCCGCAAAAACGGCCGAAGCGATCAGTGCAGACGGGTGGCTCTCGACCGGAGATGTCGTCACCGCCGACGCGGACGGCTACCTCACGGTGATCGATCGCAAGAAGGAGCTGATCATCAACGCGTCGGGAAAGAACATGTCACCGGCCGCCATCGAGACGGCAGTGAAGACGTCGTCGTCGTTGATCGGTGAGGTCGTGACGATCGGAGACGGCCGAAAGTTCAACACAGCGTTGATCACACTCAGCGCCGACGCCGCGGTCGGAGCGGCACGCTCACTGGGACTTGCGTCCGAGGCCGCGGTACTCGCCAAGGACGCTCGGATCGTCGACATCGTTGCAACTGCTGTCGCCGAGGGAAACTCGCGTCTGTCGAGGGCCGAGCAGATCAAGCGGTTTCACGTACTCACCACGTTCTGGGAGCCAGGCGGCGACGAGCTGACACCGACGATGAAGCTCAGGCGCAAGCCGATAGCCGAGAAGTACGCATCCGAAATTGCAGCCCTCTATGCGGATTCGGTCGTAGAGGACGTCTACGAGCCTGCGCCCTGTGCATAGATCAGCGTCTCGGTGGCCTTGACCACAAACGTAGCGGCCGATCCCGGAACGAGATCGAGTTCGGCCGCTGCGCTCGCCGTGATGTCGGCAGACAAGCCCGGCTGGCCGGCTTCGTCCTCCGCTCGCACTCGGACGACATCGCCTCGGTTTTCGATCTCCGCGATCGTGACCGCAAACGCATTTCGTGGGCTGCCGTGCGGCGGATCCAGGTAGACCGACACTGCTCGCGGCTCGAAGACCGCCACGGCGGCACTGCCGGCCGGTAGGTCGGTCTCCGTCTGGCCCGCGATATCCACCCCGACCGGACTTCTGAGCACTCCGTCTCCGGCCATCGTGCCGCTGCGCAAGTTGATCCCGGCGATGCGTGCTGCGAATGCACTACGCGGGCGGGTCAGAACTGTTCGTACGTCACCACGTTCGACGACCCGGCCACCGTCCATGACGACAACCGTGTCGGCCAGCGCAAGTGCGTCCAGAGCGTCGTGCGTGACCAGTACGGCAGTGCGATCGCCGGTCCTGAGCACTCGGCGCAGTAACGACCGCAGCGCGGGGGCGGAGGCGACATCGAGCGCGGACATCGGTTCGTCGAGTAGAAGCAGTTCGGGTTCAGCAGCCAATGCCCTCGCCACTGCAATCCGTTGCGCTTGGCCACCGGAGAGTTGTGAAGGCTTGCGGTCAGCCAAATCACCGGCGTCGACTGCGTCCAGCCAATGGCGCGCGGACTCGGCGGAATCGCGACGCGACCGCCCTGCACTGCGCGGCGCGAACGCCACGTTCGCAGCCGCACTGAGATGGGGAAAGAGAAGTGCCTCTTGCGCGAGTAGGGCAGTGCCGCGCCGATGGGGTGCCAACGCGACTCCCCTACGGGTATCGGTGAGAACGCGGGAATTGAGTTCGATCAATCCGCGCCGCGGATGATGCAGTCCGGCTACCGCCGCCAGTACCGTCGACTTGCCGGCGCCGTTCGGCCCGAGGATGGCGGTCACCTCGCCCGCCGCGACGTCGAACGTCGCAACGACGTCGCGCTCCGGAATCTCGATGTCGACGTGGAGGCCACTCACAACGAACCCGCCGATCCGCGTCCACGCACCGCAACCACGATGACCACCGCGACTACGACCAACACCAGCGAAAGCGCTACCGCTGCATCCGGATCGGTCTCGCGCTGGAGATAGATTTCCAGCGGCAGGGTACGCGTCACCCCTTGCAGACTCCCCGCGAAGGTCAGCGTCGCACCGAATTCCCCCAGTGCGCGAGCGAAAGCCAGAACTGCCCCTGACACCAGACCGGGAAGCACCAGCGGCAGAGTCACCCGGCGAAGCACGGTGGTCGGGCGGGCTCCGAGCGTCGAGGCAACGGCCTCGTATCTTGTACCCGCAGTGCGTAGTGCACCTTCGAGGCTGACGACGAGGAACGGTAGCGCAACAAACGTCTGCGCCAGGACCACCGCGGTTGTCGAGAATGCTATCTGGATGCCGAGCACTTCCAACTGCTCACCGATCAACCCTTTGCGCCCGAACGTGTACAGCAACGCGATACCGCCCACCACGGGCGGCAGAACCAGCGGGAGCAGAATCAAGGATCGAAGAACGGACAGCCCCCGAAAATGACTGCGCGCCAACACCGCGGCCATCGGTACCCCGAACAGGATGCACAGCAGCGTGCTCATTGCCGCTGTCTTCAAACTCAGTTTCAACGCGGCAACCGACGATTCGGAAGTCACGAGTTCCCAGAACTGCGACCACTGCACGGTGGCCAGCATCGCCGCCAAGGGCGCGATGACAAACGCTCCGCCGATCAGCGCCGGAAGGTAAATCCATACCGGCAACCCGAGCGGAGCCCGGACTGCCGGTCTTAGGTGTGTCACGGGGCAGCGAATCCCGCGTCACTCAGAACTGCCAGGCCCTTGGGCCCCTTCACGAGATCGACGAATTTGGTTGCCGTTCCCGAATTCTTCGAATCCTTCAGCACCGCAATCTGGTACAGGTTGACCACCGTGGTGGCTTCCGGGAACGCGACCGTCTGCACCTTGTCACCCGCGGACTTCGCGTCGGTGACGTAAACGATGCCGGCATCGGCCTGCCCGGACGTCACCTTGTTGAGAACGTCCGTCACCGACGATTCCTCACTGACGGGCGAGAGGGTCTCACCTGTGGCCGTCTCGACCTTCTTCGTAGCCGCGCCACACGGGACCTGCGGAGCGCAGATCACCAGTTGTGTCCCCTCCTTTGCCAGATCGGCGAAGGTCGCGATGCCCTTCGGATTGCCAGGCGGTACAACGATCGTCAAGGTATTGCTCGCGAAATCCGAGGGCGACCCCGCGACGACACCGGCATCGGTGGCCTTGGTCATGTTGGCGGCGTCAGCCGAGGCGAACACGTCAGCCGGTGCGCCCTGGGTGATCTGGGCGACGAGATCCGAGGACCCGGCAAAGCTGAATGTGACCGATGAACCGGGGTTCTCGGACTCGAACTCCTTGCCGAGTTCGGTGAAGCTGTTCTTGAGTGACGCCGCCGCGAAGACGGTGATGCTTCCCGTGGCACTGTCACTGGAAGTGGTCGTGGTCGGAGCGGCCGACGACGTCTCCGACGACGAATTGTCGGAGGAACTACAACCGGTCACCAGGGCAAGCGAAAAGGCACCTGCTGCAACAAGTCCGACTACACGCTTCACGAATTTCCTCCAGTATGTTCAGAACTACGGCGTTTCCACGATGACCGTGGTGGCCTTCACGATTGCGACTCCGATACTCCCGACCTCGAGTCCGAGCTCCCGAACCGCGTCGGTACTCATCAACGAGACGACAGTGAAGGGCCCACACTGCATTTCGACCTGGGCCATCACCTTGTCGGTGACGACCTTGGTGACGAGGCCGGCGAACCGGTTGCGGGCCGAACTCGCACCCGCGAGCGGATCGGCCGGTGCGGGTCCGGCGTTGGACCGGGCGAAGCCCGCCAACTCGGCACCGTCGATGACCTTGCGGCCGGAGTCGTCCGTCCTCGCGGTGAGAAGCCCACCGTCGACCCACCGTCGAACGGTGTCGTCACTGACACCGAGCAGACCGGCAGCTTCGCGGATTCGAATGTTGGGCACCAGGTGATCGTAGGTCGCAAGTGCGGACCTAACAAGCCGAAATACTCCGCAGATGCGTGAACTAGTCAATCATGATCACGTATCTGCGGAGCATTGTCGATAGTTGCCGTAGACGAGTCAGCGCATCATTCTTCGGCCTAGGGCACGCGGCAGGAGTCGGTGCTGAACCCTTGCTCGGTGATCCCCAACGCCGAATACATCCGGGCGCGCATGTTTTCGAGCCCGATCTGATAGGTCAGTTCCACGACGCCCGCTCGCCCGAACCTGCGCTCGAGATCCGCGACCTGCTCGTCCGTCACCCCGTTCTCCCCGTGCGGGTCACCGGTCATGGCATCGGCGTAGGCGATCGCGGCCCGCTCGTCCTCGCTGTACTTCGGTGAATCCCGGTAATTCGCGATCCCTTTCAGCTTGTCGATGTCCAAACCGTCCAAGCGCGAGAGCATCGTCCCGAAGTCGACACACCACGAGCAGCCGACAGTCCAGGCGACGCGATAGACGGCCAGTTCACGAATGTTCGACGGCAGCACCTTCGACGCCTTCTGCACGGCCAACTCGTGACGGGCAGCCGCGACGAACAATTTCCGATGGTTGGCCAGGACGGCAAAGGGCTCGGGGACTTCGTCGTACTGCCTGGCGGCGAATTTGTATGCCACTTTGATCAACGGACTGGCTTCCGACGGTGTCACTGCGGGAATGCGAGTCATGGCAAGCCTCCGTATGTTCTGGGGCACCGGATTCGATGCTCTCTACAGAGTTGGACGATGGCGGCGAATCAAACGTGACAAGCACCGCGTCCGAGCGGATGTGAGGATGCGGTGTCAGCCGACTAAGCTGCAAAGATGCCTTCGACGCCCCGCAACCGCACCGTCTCGCGTCTGCAGCCGTTCGCATCCACGATCTTCGCCGAGATGACAGCGTTGGCCACACTTCACGACGCGGTCAACCTCGGTCAGGGCTTTCCGGATACCGACGGTCCTGCGGCCATGCTCGAAGTAGCGCGCCGAGCCATCGCCGAGGGCGTCAATCAATACCCGCCCGGTCCGGGCATGCCCGTCTTGCGTCAGGCCATCGCGGAGGATCGGCGCATCCGCTACGGACTCGACAGTGATCCCGACTTCGAAGTTCTGGTCACCGTCGGCGCCACCGAGGCGATCAGTGCTGCAATTCTCGGACTGGTCGAACCCGGCGAAGAAGTAGTGCTGATCGAGCCGTACTACGACTCCTACGCTGCATCCGTCGCATTGGCAGGCGCTGTGCGTCGGACTGTTCCGCTGGTCGCCGCGGGAGACGGATTCGCGGTCGATCTCGATGCATTGCGCGGCGCGATCACCGCCAAGACGAAGATGCTGATCGTCAACAGTCCTCACAACCCCACCGGCACCGTATTCACCGATCATGAACTTCGAGCGATCGCCGAACTCGCGTGCGAACGCGACCTGATCGTGTTGAGTGACGAGGTCTACGAGCACTTGGTCTTCGACGGCCTCACCCACACACCGATGGCGTCGCTCCCGGGCATGCGTGAGCGCACCGTCACTGTGTCCAGTGCCGCAAAGACTTTCAATGTCACCGGCTGGAAGACCGGCTGGGCGATCGGCCCCCGAGAACTCATCGACGGAGTCCGTGCCGCCAAGCAGTTCATGTCATTTGTTGCCGGTGCACCATTCCAACCGGCCGTTGCCTACGCGCTGACCAACGAACAGCCGTGGGTCGTCGAACTTCGACAGAGCTTGCAGGGCAAACGGGACGTACTCGGAAAAGCTCTGACCGAGGCCGGTTTCACGGTGCATTCCGGCGGCGGCACGTACTTCCTCCTTGCCGACATCAGACCGTTGGGTGAAACCGACGCGGGAGATTTCTGTCGCGCACTGCCCGAGCGTATCGGCGTCGCGGCCGTACCGGTCGACGTGTTCGCGGACAACCGCGACGATTGGAAGCACCTGGTGCGCTTCGCCTTCTGCAAGCAGGACCACATTCTTTCCGAAGCTGCACGCCGTCTCCACCTGCTCCAAGAAACAGCGCACCCATGACAGCGCGGACCATCCCGACCGCATTCGTCCACCGCTACCTCGCGTTCTCGCCGGACAACGACGTCGATTTGTCTGGTGCACTGCGAGCTGCTGGGATCGACCTGGAGACATTGTCGGACGCTCGCGCGCGGCTGACCCCAACTCAGGTCACCACCTTCATTCAAACCACCTGGCAGATCACCGACGACGAATTGTTCGGCCTCGGATCCGCCCCGGTCCCCCGTGGCACTTTCCGATTGATCTGCCTGACGTTGATCCATTGCCCTGACCTCGGATCAGCGTTCGCTCGAATGTCCGACGTGATCCGTGCGCTACCGGCTCTGGCCCCACTGGCGATCGAAAAGGGCGAGGAAAGCACGCGGGTGAGCTTCGCAGTCCGCGCTCGCGAAGGCGTCGCCGAACCTGATGTCGCAGAACGTGTCACAACCGATTTTGTCCTGATCTTGCTGCACCGATTTTCCGCGTGGTTGATCGGAAAGCGCGTCCGACTTCGGGCAGTCGAATTTCCGTACTCGGCACCGGATGCGCGGTTGGCGCAGGACTACGACTACATCTTCGGAGCGCCGGTCACCTTCGGCGCGCAGCGAGCGGCACTGGAGTTCGACAACTCGGCCATGCGCGCACCGATCATCCAAACCGAGGAGACGTTGGAGGAGTACCTCCGAGAATCTCCGATTCAGCTCATGTCCGAACGCGATTACGACAGCACTGCGTCGGCGCAGGTGCGACGGGTCCTGGAACTCGGGGTGAAGGGGCGAACCTCCACGGCCGAGGAGATCGCCGAGATGCTCTCGATCAGCGTTCCCCATCTGCGTCGACTGCTGCGGCGTGACGGAACATCACTGAATCAACTACGCGAGGAAGTGCTCCGCGACGTAGCCATCGCTGGTTTGCGGCGCGGAGAATCCGTCGAAGTACTCTCGGCGCGATTGGGGTTCTCCGAGCCCAGCGCGTTCCGTCGGGCCTTCAAACGATGGACCGGCGACACTCCGAGTTCGTACCGCTAGCTGACGCAGAACTCGTTTCCTTCGGGATCGGTCATCGTGATCCACACGCTCGGCCCCTGCGCTCCCCGGTGCAGGATCGTCGCCCCCACCGTCTCGAGGTGCGCTGCGACATCCTCGCGCTTGTCGCCCACTCGTATGTCGAAATGGAGCCGGTTCTTCACCGTCTTCGATTCCGGAACCAGTTGGAACAGAACGCGGGGACGTTCGGGATGCTCCGGATCGCTGATGGCTGCACCTTCGCGCCAGACGAGAACTCCCTCGAAGGTCGTGGTGTCAGATTCCTTGGCGTGACCAGCAGCGACGAGGCCCCTGATGAAGTCTTCGTCGCTGGGCTCCGCTGCCCACCCGAGTGCTGCGGCCCACCACTTCGCCTGTTCGTGCGGGTGTGCCGAATCTACTGTGACTTGAAATTCGTATCCCATGTTCCGACGTTAACGCCGACCACCGACACCTAGTGAAGGTTCAGCCGAGCCCGGGCATCAGTCGACACTCTTGATGGTCTTCATGGTGATCAGCGATGTCACCCGCGAGACAGCCGGAAGCCCGCTGAGCTTGGTGACCATGAAGTTCTCGTACGTCGCGAGATCTTTCACCGCGACCCGAATGAAGTAGTCGGGAATTCCGAACAACCGCCGACATTCGATCACTTCGTCGAAGGCGGCGACCTGGGATTCGAAGTCCTCGATGGTCGCCTGGTCGTTGACTCCGATCTCGGCGGTGACGATCACTTGAAATCCTCGGCCAAGCGCTTCCTGACTGACGATCGCGCGGTACCCGGTGATGATTCCGTCGGCTTCGAGCTTTTTCACGCGGCGCAGGCAAGGGGACGGTGTCAGACCCACCAGATCCGCCAATTCCGTGTTCGTCAGACTCGAGTCCTGACGGAGGTGAAACAAAATTGCGTCATCCATGGCATCCATCGCACTATTATTGCGCACTGTTCAATATGTGGGCATTCTGAGCAATCGATCACCTCGATCTTTGTTATAGATTTGCGTCGTGATCGAACCAGCATCGTCGACGGCCGCGCCTGCCGTCGAACTCTCGCCGCGAACCCCGGCGTGGCGGCATGCCTTCCAACTGTCGCTGCCGGTCGGATTCGGCCTGCTCCCACTCGGGATAGCCCTGGGCGTTCTTGTGGTCCAACAGGGCCTCAACCCTTGGTGGGCAGTCGCTTTCACCTCGCTGATCTACGCCGGATCGCTGGAGTTTCTCGCCGTCGGAATGGTCGCGGCCATGACACCACTGCCGTACGTCGCTCTGACCGCACTGCTGGTCAACTTTCGACATGTGTTCTACGCCTTGAGTTTTCCGCTGGAAAAGATTCGCAACCCATTCGCTCGCTTCTACAGCATGTTCGCGCTGACCGACGAGGCCTATGCGATGTCGGTAACTGCCGATCCCAAGGCACTCACCGGACGCGTCATCGTCTACTCCCAGCTGTACCTCCACGGCTACTGGATCGGTGGCGCGATCCTGGGCGCGACGGCAGGACAGTGGATTCCAGATTCGATAGTCGGTCTCGACTTCGCTCTGACCGCACTGTTCGTCGTCCTCTCGATCGAGGCAATTCGCGCACAAAACGGATTCGCGGTGCCGGTCGCTGCGGTCACCTGCGCTCTGGTCGCCCGGCTCGCAGCCCCGGATCACATGCTGCCAATTGCAATGGGCGCCTTCGTGCTCTTCCTGATCGGCCGCTTTGTCTACGACTCACGAAAGGCGAAGATCGATGCCTGACACCTCGTACATCTTTGCGGCGGTCGCAGTCATGGCCGTGGTCACCTTCGCGCTGCGCGCAATCCCCTTCGCCGCGCTCATGCCGCTGCGCTCCTCCGCCCTGGTCGGCTACCTCGGCATCTACATGCCGGCGGGCGTCATGCTGATCCTCGTGATGTATTCACTCAAAGGGGTGTCGATCACCGCCCCGTCTCACGGCCTCCCCGAACTGATTGCAGTGTGTGCCACGATCGTCGCGCACCTGTGGCGAAAGAATGCCGTCCTGAGCATCGTTGTCGGAACGACGATCTACGTTGCGCTGGTCAATACCGTGTTTGCCTGAGCAATTCCCATCCGGGAGCAAAGCAGCTTTACTCCCGGATGGGTGATTTGTAACCTCCAGGCGCTTATCTGAACAGTTGAACACTTATACGATTTCAGTAGGGTGGCCGCCGGCCGCGACTGAAAGATCGGTGAGGTTCGATGTCCACGACAATGACCACGACGGGCACCCGAATCGCCGGCGCTTGGCACAGTCTGGATCGAGGCCAGCGTCGAAGCATCATCGGAATGACCGTCACCGTCGTTGCACTCAACGTCGTCGGGTGGGCAGTTCTTCTCGGTCTGGTTGTCCCCGGCCACTACACGATCGAAGGCAGTGTCTTCGGCATCGGACTCGGTGTCACGGCGTACACGCTCGGCATGCGCCATGCTTTCGACGCCGATCACATCGCCGCCATCGACAACACCACTCGGAAGTTGGTGGCGGACGGCAAGAAACCGATGTCCGTCGGTTTCTGGTTTTCACTCGGGCACTCCACCATCGTCTTTGTTCTCGTCGCACTTCTGGCGTTGGGTGTGCGGCAACTTGCCACCAGCCTTTCCGACGACAACTCCGATCTGGAAAAGTGGACCGGCTTGTTCGGCACCACCATTTCCGGAACGTTCCTGATCTTGATCGGCCTCCTGAATCTTTTCTCTCTCATCGGGATTCATCGGGTGTACACGAAGTACAAGGCCGGAACCTTCGACGAGGAGCAACTCGAGAAGGAACTCGACAGCCGCGGCGCCCTCAACAAGATCCTGGGCCCGGTGATGAAGATGGTTCGCAAGCCCTGGCACATGTACCCGGTCGGCCTACTGTTCGGACTGGGATTCGACACCGTCACCGAAGTGGGACTGTTGGTGATCGCCGGCGGCGCGGCAGCGACAGGGCTCCCGTGGTATTCGATCCTCGTTCTACCGATACTCTTCTGCGCCGGGATGTCTCTGTTCGACTCGATCGACGGATCGTTCATGAACTTCGCTTACGGTTGGGCATTTGCCCAGCCGGTACGAAAGATCTACTACAACATGGTGATCACCGGACTCTCGGTGGCAGTGGCACTGCTGATCGGGACCCAGGAAATCATCTCGATCTTCACCGACAAACTCGACATCCACGACGGGATTCTCGGCGCCATCGGGAACTTGGATCTCGGCGCGATGGGCTTCATCATCGTCGGACTCTTCGTCGTCACATGGATGATCGCCCTCCTCGTGTGGCGGTACGGCCGCATCGAAGAACGGTGGCAGGCACAATCCGTTGCCGCCGCACCTCGATCGACCGCTGCATAGTTTGGCAATCCGAGTCTTCTACGCACATTCAGTGCGTTTCCCACATTTATCGGAAGACGCATCCCGCGGAGTTGGCGAGATGCAATAGTGGAGTTCGAACGGGGTCAGCCCCGGCTAGGAGAAACGGTGCGGATACGTCATGCGGTAGTGGGTGCGGCAATCACGGGACTTGTTCTTGCAGTGGCAGGCTGCGGTAGCGGCGACGGCGAAGCTGCCGAAGGACCAGGCATCGCCGTGGCGACGGAAACCAAGCAAGTTCCCGACCGGGTGACCGTGCATCGACCTGGCTTCATCGACACCAGCATTTCCCCGTTCGACGTGCCTGCATGGCCAGGGCCGCACCCCTCCGAATTCCTCGAGCCCAACCCGCCGTCGGGCGAGAGCGGTGAGATCGCCGGCGACCAAGCTGCGGCAACGTACGCGGCCTCGCTCGACAACCCCGGTGCACTATGGAATGTCGGTGGCACGGTGCAATGGCTGGTTGTCGATCCGTTCCGTGAAGGTCTTCCACCGAGGTCTCCGCACTGACCGGATCCAACGATCGTTGCGAATTCAGTTCGGCCCCAATGCAGCACAGAACTCGCCGGGTTGATCGACATGCAACCGCAGCCCACCGATCGTGGTGGGACTGGCCTTCGAGAGCCGTTTCGGGAGCGTGACCGAGAGCGGCCGATCGAAGTCTATGTCCACGACAGTGCCGTCGGGCCCCGGCAGAACCAAGCGATCGTCGACAATCACATTTGCTGTCTCACCGAACCTTCGGACCATGCTCGCCCGCGAAATCCGTGATCGGTCCACCTCGACTCGAATGCCCGTGCCGGATCGAAACACTACCGTTCGAGCCGAGACGAGGTGCGGGTGCACGACGCGTCCGGCAAGCCAACCGCCAATCGCAATCAGCGACAACACCGTTGCAACGAGCAGCACGACGCGAAGCCACTGCCACGGCACCAGGAAGTGAATCGCTACGGCCTCGATCACACTCGCCGCAACAAATGCCACCGGTATCGACATTGTCCCCCTCGCGTAGCCGAAAGTCGCTGTATCACTGGAACCTCCGTCTCTCCGACCCGTCGAGAGCAACCACAGTGATCGGATCACTCTGTACCGCCTGACATGAGACGTGTTGAGACGCGCGCGACCACTTCACGTTGCGCTGGATCGGGCACCAGGTCCGCGATCCCAACCGAGAATCCCACACCTGCGGAGTCTCCGTCTGAGTACACATCGCCGAGCACCCCGTCCAGTGATTCCTCCAGTTCGTCCGACAAGTACGCGATCTCGTCTGCAACCTCGGCTACCTCGCGCCCAGACAGAGCGGCGAAACGACGGTACAGATCGACAATTCTCTTCCGGTCGCCCTCGTCGGACAGCAATCGCGCAGCCGTGGAGAACAGTTCGTGTGGCGCTGCTCCCGAGATCGCCACCAATTCCCACATGTCGCGTTCACGCTCGAACAGACGCCGAACCGAATCCGTCGGGGACGACGCGATCAACTCGTCGAACGCAGACAGCAACTCCACCGGAAGCGGCGAGACCACCCGGCCGGCGCCTCGCGCCGAGAGCATTTCCTGGAGGCGCACTCGCTGGTCTGCGAGGACGCGCTGTTTCCGGTCTATCTCCGCGATCACGGAGGAAAGATCTTCGGCGAAGTCGTCCGGTTCTCGTGCATCGATCGGCTTCGGTTCGATCATCGCGGCAATGGATCCGAGTGGAATGCCGGCGGCGGAGAGCCAACGAATGCGCATCAGCCTGACCAGATCGGGAAGTTCGTAAGTTCTGTAACCGTTGGACAGTCGTCTCGGCTCGGCCAGCAGCCCCAGTCGGTGATAGTGCCGAACGGTCCGCGGAGTGGTGCCTGCCGCACTGGCCACGTCGCTGATTCGCATACGAACAGCATCAACTATGACGCTACGTCATAGTCAAGGCCGGCATGCCGGCCTTGAGGCCTAAGGTCCTGTTCTGCCTGCCAATAGTTTCGCAGACGAATTTCGCGGGTATTGATCACTTGCGGCGGCGATTTCCAGAGCGAGGGGTCAGCCGCGCAAGGTCTGCCCCCGGCTGTCACTCGCCGGGTGGCGGGCCGCCAAAACCAGCGGGCCGCCKAAAACAATCTGTGCCAGGCGATGATTTCGATGCAAACGACACGACTCGACACCATCCTGATTCTGATCGTCGGGACGGCAATCGGACTGAGCGTCTGGCTGGCCACGCAGGAACCATTCGTGTCGATCGGACTCGGAATCGCAACGGTGGTGATCTGCTGGATCTCTTGCTCGATGATCCACGGCTTCCCACACCGATCGACGAAGGACATGCGTCCGCGCGAGAACCAGGATCGCGAGTCACCGAAACGGCAGTGAGTGGTTCACCTGTCGCAGGTGAACCACTCACTTCGGTCAGAGGATCACACCTCGTCAGGTCGCCAGGTCGCGACGGCCCAGATCACGGCGACGTCGAGGGCGATGATCACGATCGACCACAGCGGGTAGTACGGCATCCACAGGAAATTCGCCACGATCGAGAGCGCCGCGATCACGAAGGCCATGCCGCGGGCCCACGTCATGCCGACGAACAATCCCAGCGACACCGCGATGCCGATGATTCCGAGCACGATGTGGATCCAACCCCATGTCGTGACATCGAATTCGAAGGTGTAGTTGACTCCGACGATCAGCAGGTCGTTGTCTGCGAGAGCCGCGATGCCCTGGAGCAACGCGACGATTCCCGCGACGAAGAGCAGGCAGGCTGCCGCCACCGTGGTCCCGATGGCAAAGCCCTGTCGGACAGGATGGTTCGCATGAGATTGGTGCGGAGCAGTCATGACGTCCCCTTCTTCGGCGAAATAGCGTGAGAACAGTATTCAAAGGTTCACGCCGACGGACATCACCCAGCAAGGATGAACAGCCGTCCAGCACTGCAATCAAAATTCATGGGAACATATGTTCGATTTCGGTGTACGGTGGAGCCTATGACCGCCACGATGCAACCGTCTCTGTTCGACAACGGTGAGCTCGGCGTTTCTTTGGCCGATCTCGACGGCACGGTGCAGCGACGTATTCTCACCGCCGGCGCATGGGTCGACCATCGCCCGGCCTGGCTGACCGGATCGGAGGCCGTGTTCGACAATCTGGAGGCTACGGTGCCGTGGCGTTCCGAACGGCGTCAGATGTACGACCGCGTTGTCGACGTCCCTCGTCTGGTGTGTTTCTACGCAGAGAATCAACCACTGCCGGACGCGCTTCTCACCGAAGCCAAAGACGCGCTGAGCAGTCACTACTTCGACGAACTCGGTGAACCATTCGCCACGTCGGGTCTGTGTTTCTATCGCGACGGTTCCGACAGCGTTGCCTGGCACGGGGACGACACGGGACGAAGTCGCACCGAGGACACGATGGTGGCCATCCTGTCTCTCGGTGCGGCTCGCCCGCTCCTATTGCGCCCTCGTGGGGGCGGCGAATCCATCCGCTTCAATCTCGGACACGGAGATCTACTCGTCATGGGCGGATCCTGCCAACGCACGTGGGAACACTGTGTCCCGAAGAGTGCGCGGGCCCTCGGGCCGAGAATCAGCGTTCAATTCCGCACTCGCGGAGTTAGATAGCGTCGCGGAGTTCGTCTCGCAGCGCCTTTCGATTGAGCTTGCCGACGGCCGTCTTCGGTATGGATTCTGCGAAAACAACCCGACGCGGTTTCTTGTACGACGCCAGTCGTTCGCCGACGTGCGCGACCAATGATGCTTGCAGTGCGTCGTTTTCGACGGTCCCGTCCTCGAGTACCACCACAGCCGTGACCGCCTCCACCCACTTGGCGTCGGCGGTACCCACCACGGCGACCTCACGGACAGACGGATGCGTCAGGAGTGCATCCTCGACTTCACGGGGGTAGACGTTGTATCCGCCGCTGATGATCATGTCCGAAGCTCGGTCCTTCAAGAACAAGAATCCTTCGGCGTCGAACTGACCGATGTCACGGGTGTGAACCCAGCCGTCTTCGGTGAAGGTGTCCGCATTCAGTTCCGGTGCATTGAAGTATCCGGCGATCGCCGATGGCGAGCGGATCACGATTTCACCCGGTTCTCCCTGGGGCACTTCGTTTCCCTCGCCGTCGAGCAGCCTGATCTCGACGTCGATGGCGGGCTGACCACAGGACAGCAGGCGATCTTCCGTGTGATCCTCGGGCCGTAGGACTGCGATACACAGCGGTGCCTCGGTCTGCCCGTAGTACTGGAGAAAACGGTGTTGCCCCCACGCCTGCATTGCACGTTCGATGGTGGCCAGCGGCATCGGCGACGCACCGTAGATCACGGATTTCAGACTCGAGATGTCTGCGCTCGCAAAATCAGGGCGTTCGAGGAGCATCTGAATCATCGTCGGCACCAGATTGATTGCCGTAGCCCGATGCTCGGTTATCGAGTCCAAGAAGGTCGACGGGTCGAATCCGGGAAGGATGACGGTCTTGCCGCCACGCAGCCAGAACGGAAGCACGAAGACACCGCTGGCATGAATCAGTGATGCCGCGTGCAGCATCGTGTCGTCCTGAGTCGCCGGAAGCAGATTGAGCAGAACATTGCGGCAGATGCCGGCGTAGCTGCGCTGAGTGTGCTGCGCGGCCTTCAATGTTCCCGTGGTCCCGGAGGTGAACAGCGTCAGGATCACATCGTCGGGAGCTAACTCGACGTCCGGTGTGTCCGAAGGCATGCTCTGTGCTTGGTCGAGCAGCGAACGCTGCCGCGCCGAACCTGTTTCCAGCCCGATGAACGTACGTTCGGGGAACCTGGCGGACAGTTCAGCGGCGCGGTCGGCGAGGTCACTACCGAAGACGACGTGCGAGGTGTCGGTGTCCTCGAGCATTCTCGCGTGCTCGTCGAGCGAGAGACGCGAGTTGAGCGGAACCCTGTTGATGCCGGCTTTGACACAGGCAAAATCGACGGGGACGCTGGCAAGAGAGTTGTTGACCAGCAATGCAACCCGTGCACCACGCCCGATACCGAGGGCGATGAATGTGTGCGCCAATCGGCTGCTGAGTTCGTCCACTTCCGTGAACGTCATCGATCGATCGCCGAAAACGACGGCTGTTCGCGATCCGTGCTGTCGCGCACCACGGGCGATCAGGTCTCTGGTTATGGGCATCATGGTTCAGTTTCCTCGTTCGAATTCGGGTTGTTCTCGAACCGGCCGTGCCGGCCGGCGCCCGCGGCGAACGCAGCAGCGCCGCGCACACCTTCAGCGATGACAATGGGATTTCCCGCGACGCCCTCGGCCCGCAGTGCTTCGGCAAGTGGTAGATCAAAAGATCGGTAGGCCGACGCGCGATCCGCGAGCATGCAGAGTTGAGGGAAAGCGGACAACTGGTGCGCAAGCTCCTTGGCTGCCTGGAGTGACTGCCCCACTGGAACAACACGATTGGCCAGTCCGAAGGCCAGCGCCTCCGGAGCGTCGACCGGGCGACCGGTCAAGATCATGTCGAGCGCTCGCCCCTGCCCGACGATTCGCGGCAGTCGCACGGTCCCACCATCGATGAGAGGAACTCCCCAGCGCCGGCAGAAGACTCCGAAGACGGAATCCTCCTCGCAGATCCTCAGGTCCGCGAGCAATGAAAGCTCGAGCCCTCCTGCAACCGCGTATCCGCTGACGGCGGCGATCAACGGTTTGGACAACACCAACCGACTCGGCCCCATCGGGCCGGTGCCGCCGCCTTCCGGATGCAACTCGTGCACGCGGGCGGGGTCGGAGACTGCGGTCAAATCCGCACCGGCACAAAATGTGCCGCCCGCGCCCCACAGAATCGCCACCTTCTGACTCTCGTCCGATTCGAACTCCAGGAAGGCATCACGCAACTGCGCCGCCATCGGCCCGTCCACCGCATTCTTGCGATCAGGGCGATTCATCACGATGACGGTGACGCCACCGTCACGCTCCACATAGACATCGCCACCTGGTCGATCGGAGTCGGTCACGATATTTCCTCACTGCTCGCGGATAAGGTTTCCCGGTACCCACCATGCCACTTGTAACAGAATTTGTCAGGAGTTGTTCAAAAGTTGTTACAAACTGATCGAAGAATGTCCGCAACCCGAGTTGTGCTGGACCTCGCAACGGCGAGTCCGGACACCGAGTTCAGCACTGCAGTGCTGACCCGGGCCGGCGAGATCGTCGGTGTCAGCGCATCGAGCGTTCGCGTGGCAACGGGCCGCCTGTGCCGCGAGAACAAACTGCGTCGCACCGCTCGTGGAACGTACGTCCTCAACCCGGACGGCATCCCCACCTACAGCGAGGTCGAGGGGTGGCGAACTCGTACCGATCGCATACGCCCCTGGGACGGCACGTGGATAGCCGTCGAGCACTCAGCGCTCAAACGAAGCGACCGCACTGCCGCCCGAAGACACGATCAGGCGCTGCGCCTGGCGGGCTACGAGGAGTGGAAGCCCACACTCGCCGTCCGCCCGAACAATCTGCTCGGCGGCACGGACAGCGCCCGCCGCACTCTCCGCCGACTCGGCGCCGCCCCCGAATCGGCTGTCATGGAAATCGCTCACCTTGCCCCCGAGGATGATTCGACAATCCGCACACTCTGGAACTCGGAAGCACTGTTGGTCGACATCGCCGAGGCCCGTGAAGCACTCACACAGGCGCAAACACGCCTGGCGACAATCAGCCGCGAGGAGGCTGCCCGTGAATCACTTGCCTTGGGCAGCGCGGTGATCGCGGTCATCGTGCGCAATCCGCTCCTTCCGGAAGAACTCGAACCGACGCAGCCACTGCGTGAACTGATCTCGCACATGCTCGAGTACCAGGACGCATCTCGCGAACTGTGGCAGTCACTGCTCCAGTTCTGATCGACTTCTTCCAGAAGGTAATTCAGTACGTTGCGCGGCCACCGCTGGCGTCGTACACAGCACCCGTCGAGTAACTCACCGCCGACGACGACAGCCAGGAGATCAGTTCGGCGATCTCGTCGGCCCGCCCCATCCGTGCCATCGGCGTCAAAGACTGCGAACGAGCGAGGATGGCCGGATCGGTGCCGGCATTCATAGGACTTTCCACGGCCGCGGGAGCAATCGCGTTGACCAGCACACCGGTGGTGGCGACCTCTTTGCCGAGCGACTTCGTCAGCGCGACGACTGCCGCTTTGGACGCGGAATATGCACTCTGATTCGGGTTTCCGTCCTTGGCCGCAATACTCGCGAGATTGACGACCCTCCCCCACCCCGACGCAACCATCCCCGGCACGAACGCCCGGCACATCAGGAATGTTCCTTCGACGTTGATGCGGAACGTACGCCGCCAAGCCGTGAGGTCGACGTCGACGAGTGGCGCTGATGGTCCGACGATTCCCGCACTGTTGATCAAGATGTCGACCCTGCCGAGTCTGGTCCGAAGCGCATCGACTGCTGTCGGATCACTCACGTCGAGTTGTTCGTCCGCACCCTGGGCAAGATCTGCCGTTACCACCCGAACTCCCCTCTCCGTCAACATCTTTGCACTGGCGGCGCCGATTCCGCTCGCACCGCCGGTAACGAGCGCGGTGACGCCCTCTGGATAGCCCTGCATCATCTTCACTCCCGAGTTTCTGTGCGCTACGCACTCAATTTATGTTGCAAACAGGCATAATTGCCGTCACACTGTGTAGAAATTCTGAATATATGGCGTTTGTTGTCGACGTCAAATACCTGGAGGCCTTGCCGATGGAAACCCGCTGGTTGCACGCGTTTGTCGCGGTTGCGGAAGAACTTCACTTCGGGCGGGCCGCATCACGGCTCCAGATGGCCCAGTCGCCGCTCAGCCAGATGATCCGAAAGCTCGAAAAGGACATCGGCGTCAAGTTGTTCGAACGAAGCACTCGCAGCGTCGCACTCACGTCCGGCGGACATGCCTTTCTCCCCCACGCCTATCGCGTCATCGAGAACATGGAGACGGCACGACACGCTACGCGTGCGTCGTCGGGAGGCGTCTACGGACGAGTCACGATCGGGTTCACCGGAGTGCTCAACTATCAAGCACTTCCGCCGCTCACCCGCGCGTTGCGTCAGCGCTATCCGGAAGTCGAACTGACACTCCTCGGCCGAATCATGACGCGCGACGCGATCATTCAACTCGAGAGCGGCGCCCTCGACCTCGCCTTCGTCGGACTACCGGTGGAATCCGCATCACTGTCTACCCGACTGATCCGACGGGAGGCGTTCGGCGCCGTACTTCCGATCGACCATCCCCTTGCCGAGAGGGACGCGATCGATCTCCGCGAATTGGCCGACGACGGATTCGTGACCACCCCGCTCTCGGCCGGCTCGGCCCTCCAGGAAACCGCGATGCGCGCCTGCATGAACGCAGACTTCAGGCCTCGCGTCGTCCAGGAGATCACCGATCCGTACATGATCCTCATGCTCGTTGCCGCCGGCGTCGGTGTAGCGCTGATGACGTCCGGCATGGCTGCTATCACCCCACCTGGCAGTGTGTTCGTCCCACTCACCGGCGAGCCGACGTTCATGAACCACGGAATTGCCTGGTCACCCCGGCATATGACCGATGCACTCGCCGTCGCACTGGAGACGTCCGAGGAGATTCTGCCGACGCCGGAGATTGAGACCAAAAACGTCATTATCTGAGACTCATTTAGTGTTGGACGCGCCATAGTCCTTCGTGGCACTGTCGTCTCAGCCGCCGAAAGGTGAGGGACGTCACCGATGCGTGGTGCATCACCAAACGTGCCGCCACGGCCGGCCCATCGGGACGAAAGGACTTCACATGGCACCACCGATCACCTCCACCGGTTCCACGCACTCCACCGAAGAGCATCCGAATTCGAACGCGCGCCGCGCCGCCGTTTCGGGCTTCCTCGGCAGCACCCTCGAGTACTACGACTTCTTCATCTACGGCTCCGCAGCCGCGCTCGTGTTCCCCAAGATCTTCTTTCCTGGCGGCGGCTCGACGGCAACGCTGCTCTCGATCAGCACCCTGGGCGTGGCCTACGTCGCCCGCCCACTCGGCGCAGTGCTGTGGGGACACCTCGGCGATCGGTACGGACGCAAGAACGCGCTTCTCGCCTGCCTGCTCCTCATGGGTGTTGCGACGGTCATCGTCGGTTGCCTGCCGACCTACGACCAGATCGGCATCGCCGCGCCGATCATTCTCGTCTTGCTTCGCCTTCTTCAAGGGCTCTCTGCCGGCGGTGAATCACCCGGCTCTTCGGCACTGACGCTCGAACACGCACCTGATCACCGTCGTTCGTTCTTCACCTCGTTCACCATGAGCGGGATCATGTTCGGCATCGTCGTCTCCAGCCTGGTATTCATCCCAGTGGCGAGCCTGCCCGACGAAGACCTCTACTCGTGGGGTTGGCGAGTTCCCTTCTGGCTCAGCATCATCGTGACCGTCGTCGCGCTGTGGCTACGTCGCGCCCTGGATGAGCCCGAGGTATTCGAGGAACTCAAGGAACAGGACGAGACGGCCGGAATTCCCGTCGTCGAGATGTTCCGCTCGCACTGGCGCACCGTGATCCGTATCAGCATGAGCTCGACCTTCGCGATGATCAACACCATCGTCAACGTCTTCGCCCTGGCGTACGCCGTCGAATCCGGCTTCGAACGCTCCACGATGCTGTGGGCCATCGCGACCGCCAATTTTGTTGCCGTACTGACTCAGCCGCTGTTCGGCATTCTCTCGGATCGCTACGGACGTAAGCCCATCTTCGTCGTCGGCGCCATCGGAGCCGGCTTGATGATCTTCGTCTTCTTCCATTCGATCGGAACCCAAAGCGTCCCCATGGTCTTCGCTTCGGGAATCGTCATGATCGGAATCTTCTACGCGATGCCCAACGGCACGTACCCGGCATACTTCCCGGAGCAGTTCCCCGCGAAGGTCCGATACACCGGAATGGCCGTCAGCCTCATGCTCGGACTCCTTGTCGCCGGCTTTACACCGGCTATCGCCCAGGCGATCTCGGCCGGAGACAAGAGCAACTGGACACCGGTTGCATGGATGTGCCTGGGCTTCGCCGTCATCTCCGCCATCGCGGCAATGACCGGACCGGAAACGTACCGCACGCCCACAGCAGAATTGCCGCGAGGGGCCGTCCCCACTTATGCAGGAGAATGTCATGACTTCCGAATACACACGTCACCGTATCGGCCTTGTCGGGTCGGGTATCGCCACCTCACTCTCGCCCGCGTTGCACGCACACGAAGCAGCAGCACTCGGACTCGACGATTACAGCTACGAACTGATCGATCTCGAGAACCTGAACATCTCGGTCGAGAAAACCGGTGAGGTGGTGCGTGGCGCCGTCGCGGGCGATTTCACCGGACTGAACATCACCCACCCGTGCAAGCAGGTTGTCGTGGACGCGCTCGACGAGCTGTCCGGCAACGCGCGGTTGCTCGGTGCCGTCAACACGGTGGTGGTCGACAACGGCCGTTTGATCGGCCACAACACAGACCACAGCGGATTCCTCACAGCACTGCAGCGCGGTTTGCCCGACGCCGCCTTGGACCGAGTGGTGCTTGCCGGGGCAGGAGGGGCGGGTTCCGCTGTGGCACACGCACTCGCCGCCGCCGGTACCACGGATCTTCGCATCGCAGATATTGATCCCGATCGCGCTGTCGATGTGTGTTCTCGCGTCACCTCGGCCTTCCCTGGCACGCGCACAACGGCTTTGGCGATCGATGAGATCGCCGTCAACCTGACGACGTGCGACGGCGTCGTCAACGCATCTCCGATCGGCATGGTGGGTCACCCCGGAACTCCATTCGACCCCGCTGCGCTCCACTCCGGATTGTGGGTCGCTGACATCGTTTATCGACCGATGCGCACCGAATTGCTCGACGCTGCAGCTGCTCTCGGATGCGCGGTTCTCGACGGTGGGCAGATGCTGGTGGCTCAAGCCTCTGACACCTTCACACTCCTGACCGGTGTCGAAGCCGATACGGATCGCATGCGCAGCCATCTGAGCGAGCTGCTCTCCGAGACGGCATGCGCATGAGCACAACCGAACACCTACTTTCTCGCGAAGTACCAGGAGCACTGATGAAGGTGACTGCGCCTTTCGCCGAACCTCTCGACATGGGCAGCGTCCGCCTCCGGAACCGGTTCGTGTCCGCCCCGATGGAACGCAACTACTGCGAAGTCGACGGCACCATGACGGACGAGTACATCGCGTACCTCGCCCGCCGCGCCGAAGGTGGTGCTGCACTGATCTTCACCGAAGCGAGCTACGTGCGTGCCGACGGCAAGGGACGCATCCGGCAGATGGGCGTCGACGTCGACGAACGGATTCCCGGCATCAAGAAGATGGCCGACGCGATCCACGCACACGGCGCCCTCGTCGGAGTCGAACTCAACCACGGTGGACGTACGGCGCAAGGTTCTGTCAGCGGGTTTGTTCCCGTTGCCCCGACACCGATTCCGTGTTTGGTTGTCGGCGGCGAGATGCCAGAACAACTCGACGCCGACGACATCGAGCACATCATCGAATGTTTCGGTGAAGCCGCAGCGCGCTGCCAGCAGGCGGGCGTCGACGTCATCTCCCTGCACGGTGGCCACGGGTATCTGATCCACCAGTTCCTCTCCCCTGCTTACAATCACCGCGACGACGAATGGGCCGACCCCACCTTGTTCGTCAACAAGGTCATCGCCTCCGTCCACGAGCATGCTCCGGGAATCACTCTGGGACTTCGATTCTCAGCCTTCGAAGGCATTGACGGCGGACTCGACGCCGAGACGACCCGCGTGCGCATCGACGCCATCGACACCGACCGACTCGATTTCCTCGACGTCTCGGCCGGCAACTACGAAGCGGGACAGTGGATCATCCAGCCCGGTGAATGGTCCCGTGGACTCCTCGCGCCGTACTCCGAGCAGTACCAGCGCGACTTCGACATCCCGGTTGGTGTGGCCGGACGCATCACGTCGCCGGAGATCGCCGCGCAGATCATCGAATCCGGGCAGGCGAACTTCGTCAGCATGGCCCGTACGTTGCACGCCGATCCGGACTTTCCGAATCGCGCTGTCGACGGTGGCCGGTACCGCCCGTGCATCGCCTGCAACTACTGCATCGACAGCCTGGCTGCCGGTCCCATTCCCTGCTCCGTCAACCCGTGGGTCGGACGTGAACTGGATCAGCCCACGAAGCCGGCTGATGCCACCGTACGCGTCGCCGTCATCGGTGCCGGTCCGTCCGGAATGGCCGCTGCCCGCGACCTCGCACTTGCCGGTCATCGCGTCGACCTGTACGACGAACGACCCAGCCTCGGTGGCGACTTCGCTCTGGCATCGAAGCTGCACGAATATCCCGAATACGGGCGTATCGTGGACTGGTACCTCGCGGAACTGGCCGAACTCGGGGTGCAGTGCCACACTTCGACCAGAGCTGACGCAGCATTGCTCGCAAACAGTGACTTCGACGCGATCGTCCTTGCTGCCGGTGGGCACGGTCCCGTGACTGACCTCCCCGGCGCGCAGACCCGAACCGTCCGYGACGTGCGCGAGTTCCTGGTTTCCGGAGATCCGGCCCCCGAAGCAATCACCATTTTCGGCGCCGACCGCGAGGCTGCTGCCGTCGCAGACGATCTGCTCCAGAAGGGCACCCAGGTCGTCATGATCGGGCCGCAGGAAACCATCGCGCACGACGTCGGCCGGCGCGGCAAGATCGTACTGCTGCCGCGCCTGGCCGCAAGTGAGAACCTCACGACCTACCTGAGCTCGATCGTCACCAAAGTCGACGCCGATCGGGTCACGATCTCGACAGGCGGTGTACTGAGCGAAGTCGACGCCCCCGGCGAGCTGCTGATTTCACAGGGCGTCGAGCCGCGCTCGGAGCTTCTGGCCGAACTACGTTCACTGGCACCACGACTCGGGGTCCATACCGTCGGCGACGCGAGCGGTGACGGCGGATCCATCCATGCCGCACTCGTGACCGCAGCCGACGTTGCCGTCGCCATCACCGCCGCCGCTGCGGCCCGTCAGGAGGTTCACGCATGAGCGCACACACAGCCGCACCGGTGGCAACTGCGTTGCCACCCATCGGACTCGGAACCTGGCCACTGGTCGGTGCCGACGCCACGAAGTCGGTTCTCTCCGGCATCGAGGCCGGGTACCGCCTCATCGACACCGCCGCGATCTACGGCAACGAGGACGCCGTCGGCGTAGCGTTGGCGGAGTCTGCTCTACCGCGAGAAGAACTGTTCGTCACCACCAAACTTCGTGGAAACGACCAGGTTTCCGGTGACATCCGCGGAGCGCTCGAGCAGAGCCTGGAACGACTGGGACTGGATCAACTCGATCTGTTCCTGATCCACTGGCCGCTCCCGCGAATCGATCGTTACGTTGCGTCGTTCGAGGCGATGCTTGCCTGCCGCGACGCCGGACTGGTTCGGTACGTGGGTGTGTCGAACTTCCTCGAGCACCACGTGCGCCGCGTCGTCGCCGAAACCGGCGAGGCACCGGCAGTCAACCAGATTCAGATGGACCCGTCGCTCGCGCGAATTCCGGTGCGCCGCGCCAACGACGAACTCGGAATCTTCACGCAGTCGTGGAGCCCGCTCGGCCGGGGTGATGTGCTCGACAACGCCGTGGTCGGGGAGATCGCCGGCCGAATCGGTTGCACACCAGCTCAAGTGGTCCTCGCGTGGCACGTCGCGCAGGGTGTGGTTCCGGTCGCGCGATCAGCGAACCCGACGCGTCAGGCCGAGAACCTGGCAGCACTCGACGTGCCCCTCTCCGGCGAAGACATCGAAGCACTGAACAGTCTCGACCGCGGCGAGTCTGCGGCGCGGGACGTCGAAGCAGAGGAACATTTCTGATGACGTTGAAAGTCGGAATCGTCGGCTGCGGCAAGATCGCCGGCAACCATGCCCGAGCCCTGCAACAAGTCCCCGGCGTCGAGGTAATCGGCTGCTGCGATCCCGATCTCGGACGCGCCCAGGAGTTCGCGGCAGCGCACGGCATTCCCGCAGCCGTGAGTTCAGTGGAGCAACTTCTCGCCCTCGGACTCGACGCCTGCACCGTCTGCACGCCACACCCGGTACATGAAGAGGTAGTCGTGGCCGCTGCCGAAGCGGGTGTACATGTGTTGTGCGAGAAGCCCATCGCAGTCGATGTTGCTGCCGCCGACCGCATGATCGAGGCCGCCGACCGCGCCGGTATCACGTTCGGAGTGCTCTTCCAACGCCGATTCTGGCCGGCCGCGCGTCGGATCCGGGACGCCATCGACGACGGCCGGATCGGACTGCCCACGCTCGGCGAGGCGTCGGTGATCCTGCACCGCCCGTCGAGTTACTACTCGGCCGACGCGTGGCGCGGACGCTGGGACACCGACGGCGGTGGCGTGCTCATGACGCAGGCGGTGCACCAGATCGACATGCTGGCCTGGTTCATGGGCGAGGCCGTCTCGGTCAGCGGCTTCATCCGCACCCACACCCACGGTGAGCACATCGAGACCGAGGACAGTGCGTCAGCTGTAATTTCCTTTGCTTCGGGCGGCACCGCCACCGTCACCGCGACTACCGGTGCCAATCACAATCTGGGCAACCGCGTGACAGTGATCGGGCGCACCGGCGCCATCGCCAGCGTCCTCGAATTTCCTGAAGGGCACGAGGGTGTCAACGAAATCTGGACCGTGCCGGGCGAAGTCGAGTTCCAGTCGCCGTATTCCGCCGACATCGACGCCAATCTCGATGTGGGAGCGGTCAATGCGGCACTCACCGACTTCCACACCTTGCAGGTTCAGGACTTCGCCGACGCCGTCCTGACCGGGCGCGAACCCGCCGTCACCGGCCGGGACGCCCGCGCATCACTTGCCATCATCGCCGCAATCTACGAATCGTCACGAACCGGGAAGGTTGTCGAGCTGACATCGACACCGACCCTCGCAGCAACTGCCAAGGAGCAGAAATGAGTAGCAGTACCCCCCTCACCTACGACGTGGTTGTCGTGGGCTCCGGCGCAGGCGGGCTTTCCACAGCAATTGCCGCAGCACATGGCGGCGCGTCGGTACTCGTTGTCGAGAAGGCCGACACCTGCGGCGGCGCAACGGCCTGGTCAGGCGGGTGGATGTGGACCCCGCGCAACATGTTTGCCATCGCCGACGGGGTTGTCGAAGATCGTTCGGCGCCGCGGGCATATCTGGAGAACCGACTCGGAGACAACTTCGACGCCGCCAAAGTGGATGCTCTTCTCGACGGCGCACCGGAGATGGTCGAGTTCTTCGAACGCAAGACTGCGCTGAAGTTCGTTCCCGGAGCCAAGATCGCCGACATTCACGGCGACACACCGGGAGCCGGCACGGGTCATCGTTCCGTCGGACCGAAACCGGTGAGCTTGCGAAAGCTCGGACCCGACGTCGCGGCGCTGCTCCGTCGACAGTTGTACGAGACGTCATTCCTCGGAATGGGCATCATGGCCGGCCCCGACCTGCAGGCATTCCTGCACTCGACTCGATCGCCGAAAGCATTTGTGCACTGTGGCGTTCGCGTGACAAAGCACATGTTCGATCTCGCCACCAAGCGTCGTGGCCAGCAACTCGTCAACGGCACTGCGCTTGTCGGAATGATGCTTCGCTCAGCGCTCGATCTCGGCGTCGAGATTCGGGTGAAAACGTCGGCAACATCGCTGCAGACTGACGATGACGGTCGCGTTGTCGGTGTCCGCCTCGAAGGTCCGGATGGTGCGTACTCGGTAACTGCCACGCGCGGCGTCGTACTGGCCACCGGCGGCTTCGCCCAGGACATCGACCGCCGACGTGAACTGTTCCCCCGTACCCCCACCGGAAACGAGCACTGGTCACTCACTCCGAAGACAACCACCGGCGACGGCATCACCCTCGGCGAATCCGTGGGTGGTCGCCTCGACCGCACTCTTGCCTCCCCCGTCGCGTACTGCCCCGTCTCCATCGTTCGCTACCGCAACGGCAAGGAAGGGGTGTTCCCGCACATCCTCGACCGCGGAAAGCCCGGTGTCATCGGAGTTCTCGCGAACGGCAAGCGTTTTGTCAACGAGGCACTCGGCTACCACGACTACACCCTCGCGATGGTCGAGCAGGTTCCTGAGGGCGAAGAAGTGTGCTCGTGGTTGATCGCCGATCAGCAGTATGTGCGCTACCTCCCGCTGGGCATGGCCAAGCCCCTGCCGATCCCGATCCAGCCGTACCTGCGCTCGGGATACCTGACACGGGGTCGCACTGTTCGCGAACTGGCGGAGAAGATCGGCGTTGATCCGACGCAGTTGGAAAAGACAATCGAGGCATTCAATGTAGGGGCCGTGGCCGGTGAAGACCCCGAGTTCGGTCGCGGCACAACACCGTTCAACCGGGGATCCGGCGATACCGCCAACCCCTGGCCGAACCCGTCGCTCGCGCCCTTACAGAAGGGTCCGTACTACGCGGTGAAGGTGGTGCCGGGCAGTTTCGGTACCTTCGCCGGGCTTGTCACCGACTCGTCGTCGCAGGTTCTCGATGACAACGACCGCCCCATCGAGGGATTGCTCGCCGTCGGCGTCGATCAGGCCAGCGTGATGGGCGGGCACTACCCGTCCGGCGGCATCAACCTCGGCCCGGCTATGACGTTCGGTTACCTGGCAGGTCGGGAACTGGCCGGAGCCAAGACAGTTGGAGCGCACGCATGACACTCTCACTCGGGCTTGCAGCCCTCACGGTGCTGGACACTGCTCCGATGCAGCACGTCGACTTGGCCGAAAAGCACGGCTTCGACACCATCGGCATCCGCCTGATGCCTGCGGCACCAGGTACGACGGCCTACCCGCTGCACGAGGACAAGCAGTCGTTGGACGAACTGGTGCGTCGACTGGATGATTCACCCGTTGAGGTATTCGACCTCGAAATCATCCGCCTTGCAGCCGACTTCGACCCCACCGACTACGTTCCGCTTCTCGAAGCGGGTGCACAGCTCGGAGCCAAAGCCGTTCTGGTGGGCGGCGACGACCGCGACCGCGCTCGGCTCACGAACTCCTATGCCCGCCTCGCTGAACTGTGCGCGAACTACGGCATCGTCGCCTCGCTCGAATTCATGCCGTGGACTGCGGTGCCCGATGCGCGTGCGGCCATCGAGATCGTCTCGGCGGCAGACGGTCCGGCTCGTAGTGTCCTGGTCGACGCACTCCACACCGACCGCTCGGCGACCACGCTGGAGGATCTTGCGTCCATCCCGCGCGAGTGGCTTCACTACGCCCAGATGTGCGACGGTTCGACCCCCGCTCCTACGGAGGACGCAGAACTGATCCGTCACGCCCGCGAAGAGCGTCTGGTGCCCGGCACCGGCGGCATCGCCCTGGCCGACATCTGGTCGACATTGCCTGCCGGACTGCCGGTCAGCATCGAATTGCCCAACGAGCCGCTGCGTCAGGCCGTCGGCACGGACGCCTGGCTGAAGCGCCTGGTCGAGGCCACGCGAGCAGTGTTGGCCTAGCGGCCCTGTGCGCGTTTAGCGAGTCCAGGCACTCCCTAAACGCGCACGGGGGCGTCAGCCCCTCCGAGCCGCAACGGCCTGCGCCAGACGGTCCAACTGCGCTGCGGTGGTGGACCAGTCGATGCACGCGTCGGTGATCGACTGACCGTAGGTGAGCTCGTCCGCCTTACCCAAGGTCAGGTCCTGACGGCCGGCCTCGATGAAACTCTCCAACATGACGCCGGCGATTCCCTGCTCACCCTCGGTCAGACGTCGGGCAATGTCGTCCAGCACGATGACCTGACGCTCGTGGTCCTTGCTGCTGTTACCGTGACTCGCGTCGATGACCACGCGCTCGGGCAGGTTCGACTTACGCAGGCGAGCAAGGGTATCCGCGACGGTCTCGGCATCGTAGTTCGGTCCGTCGCTGCCGCCACGAAGAATGACATGGCAGTCCGGGTTGCCCGCGGTCCGAATCAAGGCAGCCTGGCCGTCGAGATCCGTTCCGGGGAACACATGGCTCGCCGCCGCGGCGCGGGTACCGTCGACGGCTACCTGCACATCACCTTCGGTGGAATTCTTGATGCCGACGGGCATGGACAGCGCGCTGCACAGCTGACGGTGAACCTGACTGGCGGCGGTCCGGGCGCCGATTGCACCGTAGCTGACCAGGTCGGCGATGTACTGCGGCATAATCGGATCAAGGAACTCGCAGCCGACAGGCAGGCCCAGACTCGACACGTCGAGAAGCAACTTGCGGCCGATACCGAGCCCGGTGTTGATGTCGAACGTGCCGTCGAGGTGGGGGTCGTTGAGCAGGCCCTTCCACCCGAGAGTGGTGCGAGGCTTTTCGAAGTAGACGCGCATGACGATGTGCAGATCGTCCCGCAGTTCTTCGGCCTTGGCAGCCAACCGGCGGGCGTAGTCCATCGCCGCTTCCGGATCGTGCACGGAGCACGGACCGACAACGACGATCAATCGATCGTCGTCACCGTTGAGGATGTTGATCGTGTCGGCACGGCCGGTCCGCACGGTTGCGGCCGCGACCTCGTCCGGAGCGTGCTGAGCACGAACAGTCGCCGGTGACACGAGCGGACTGATACTCACAGTGCGCTGATCGTCGAGGCTGTCCGAAGCTGCGGTGGTGTCGATGGTGACAGTCATGGGGTTTTCGGTTTCCTGTTCTCAGGCCGACCCCAGAGATGAAGAGAAACTCCAGCGAGCCGGTCTGTAGTCCGGCTCTTGGGTGGAGGTTGTCAGCGCGTGGTTACGCCGGCAGGCCCACCCGGGGCCGGCCTGCTAAACCAGAAATAGACGCGCTGCATGACGGCCACGATACCTCGAGTTCGGATCAGATGGGCGCGCCCCTCCACAACAAGCCGAATCCGAGGGGCGAGTCCCGTGGCACGAGTCCGTGAAGAATGGCCAAATCCGCTGAGCGGTTGGCGCTTTCGAGTAAGGCTCCGGCTGCGAAGTTCGAATACGTTGGTTAGGCACCTGCCAATGCCCGGAACATCAGATGGAGCTGCGCCTTCTCATGCCTGTGATCGAATCGACCAAAACCTTCCACCCGACGGTGTCCCCTTCTGCGACCGAAACCCCCTTGCAGTCGACAAAAGATGTGGACGACGAATTCACCCGTCTGATCGATTCCTTGACACGACGCGGGTTCCTGACCGGTGCGGCGGCGCTCGGTGCACTGGGCGCACTGTCTGCATGTTCGAGCGAATCCAGCGGCACCGAAGCCTCGGACGAGTGGGTCGACATCGTCGTCGCAGACCAGACCTACCGTCTCCCGCGGGACCCCAAGCGTGTCGTGGTGCTCGAAGCCCGAGGCGCCCTCGATTTTGCACTACTGGCCGAGTACCCGATCGTCGCGACCAATTGGGATCCGAAGTCTCAGCTCATGCAACAGGTACCCGCCGGCGCAGCTCGCCTCGGTGGGACGAACAACGAACCGAATGCCGAATCGATACTGAGCTACGACCCCGATCTGTTGGTTGTCGGGAAAGGCTGGTGGGATTACTACCAGGACAGGGGCCTGCTCGGCACTGACATCGCCCCGGTGCTCGTCGTTGACGAGGGCACGACGGGCTCGTCCTGGAAACAGGCCATGACCGCGCAGCTCACGGCGCTCGATCGCCGCGAAGTCGCCGAACGCGTCATCGCCCGATACAACGGAGAACTTGCTCAAGCGCGGGCCAAGATCGGTGGTCTCCTCGAAGGCAAGTCGATTGCGATCGCCGGTGCAGACAGCGGTCAGATCTGGCTGCAGAACAACACGTTCGCCGTGTCGGTTGCACAGGACCTCGGCCTGAACGTCTTGACTGACGCCGCCCATGCCGCACCCGATCGGAAGGATTCGACTTTCTACAGCCTCGAGGAGCTCGCGATCTTCGACCAGGCCGACTTCGTACTGCTACAGAACCCCGACGCCGTCGAAGCCGAGTCGCCCACGTGGAGACGAGTCCGCGCTGTCCAGGACGGACATGTCGGACAACTGCGATACGACCTCAACAACGGCCTCGCGCTGCACCACACCTGGTGGGGTCACTCACGCCTCCAAGCGGAATTCGCCTCGCACCTGGCGTACACCGTTGATCTGCACTTCGACGGCATGGTCGCCGGCGTAGTACTTCCGGGTACTGATCGGTTTGAAGGAATGCCTCTTCGCGATGCGGGCCGGCACCCCAGGCTCGAGCGTTCGTGTTGTCAGTTTGAAGACCTTCGGCGTCGTGGTCCCGTTGGCCTTCACGTGGTGGACGATGTAATCGATCACGACGGTGACGGACTCGCTGCCGTTGTTCGTGACAGCGAAGTCGAAGGTGAGTTCTCCACCCGCATCGACTATTTCGCGGTCGATGACGAACCCTTCGACCACGACGTCGGTGGGCGGCGAGAACCCCAGAAGAGACAGAGCATCTGGGTCGCCGGCCTTGATCAACGTCCGCAATGCATGTTTGACGATTTTCAGTGTGTTGGAATCCGGTGTCTGTAACCAACGCTTCGCAGTCGACACGGCGAGCGCTGCGTCAGCACGACTGAGATCGTTGAGATGGTTTGCGACCGAACGTCGTACGTATTCCGAATCATCCTGATACAGCTCGTCGAGAATGGCGATTGTCGACTCGGGACACGCCGTCAATTCTTTCACTCGTCTTCCCCAGGGCAAACGAGTACGAGTGCCTTCGGTCGCCAAGCGCCGGACGTGTTCGTCTTCATGGCCGGTCCAGGTGAGTGCGATCGCCAGCGAACGGTCAAGGTTCGTTTCGAGAAATGTGCGAATTGCGAATTCGGCCGTCAGACGCGACGTCAGCTCGGCAAGGAGAGCCATTCCCTCGTCGAAGTCCGACTCGGAGCCACTTCGTGTCGCCGTGACGGCGACGGCTTCGGTCACCGGCCAGATCATCCAACCAGTGAAGGTCTCCGCTGAAAGCGCACGGCGGATGATCTCGGCGAAGGCCGGAAGATCCTGAGGCAGTTCGGCAGTCATCGCGTCCCGCACGACGCGGGTACGTTCGCCGAGACTCATACCGTCGAATTCGGATGTACTACCCCGAACGAGGGCGAGGCGTGTCTGACCGGAGGCTCGCTCGAGGCAGCCTGCCAGATCGGCGACGACGGATTTCCCGAGCAGTTCGTCAGCGGTGGGCATCAGGGGCACACCGTGAGAGCGGAAATCCGATCACCGTCGAGAGAAAAATGGTGATGCAACCGGACGGGGCTTCCGGGAAAATCACCCTCGACCTTCACCGACACGACAACGGCCGAGCCTGGGGTGTTGACCGACTCGATCTTCTGGGTGAAGGTGAACGCCGTCGACACGGCGGACTTCCACGCCACGATTTCTTCGATCCCGACATACGTCCGGCCGTCGTCACGCACCACCGCGTCTTCGGTGAACACGTCACGGACGTCTCCGCCGTCGAAATATGCGCGCGCTGCGCCTGGCACCTTCGCTGAGTCGATCATTCGCGAAGAGTACTGCTGGGGTCCGACAGGTTCGGCGAACTCACTGCGCGAGCGGACGCCGCCAACTGAATCTCCATCAACAGCCTCGTCGAGGGCTCGGACAGGTCGGTATCTGTTATCTCCTCGACCCTTTTGATCCGATACCTGAGTGTGTTCGGGTGAATGCGAAGCTGCTCGGACGCGCGTCGGACATCGCCCGAATGCGCGAGGTAAACGGACACGCTTTCACGCATGTTCGACCCGTTACGCCTGTCGTAGACGTCGAGCGCGTCGATTCTCGGATCGTGCAGTTGCTCGTCGGCCGCAATCGCGTCCATGATTTCGCCCAGCAGCACCGGAGTGCGCGAGTCCGCGAGGGTGGTCACACGAACATCCCCCGACGTTCCGTCCAAGACCCGATCCACTTCGGCGCGAGCCCTAGCCACCTCCGCAAGCGTCGAAACCGGCGACGAGACTGCGGCCCGTAAACCCGAGGGCGACACCTTGTCCAAACGCGCGACAACTTCACGGGTCCACGAGTCTGTGGATTTCACGGATTGGGTTCGCGGAAACAGCACATAGATCCGGGCGCCGAATGCACTCACCAGCGATTCACGGTGAAAGGCACTGGCGTGCAGGCGCAACGACGACACGAGCTCACCCGAAGCCGACAACACGCTGCTCCCGACACTCGCCACGCCGATCACCATCGCGGGTCCGGACATCGGGATGGACAACGAGGCCGCCAGAGAAGGAACATCGACGCCGCCGCCGAGAACCCCGAGCAAGCGCTGAACCTGTATCGCCTCGTTACTCGGCGCGTCTCGGATGCGCGAAATCAGCCGAGCTGCAATGGCCGCGGCACCGCGGAGCACTCTGTCGACATCGCCGGCGATGGGAAGCGGGCCTTCCTGAACCCAGATCGTGCCGAGCAGATCAGAACTGAAACCGCTCTCCCCCTTGATGTTCTCGGAGATCCTGCGTATCGGAACCACCAACCGTCGCCTGATCGCGAGGTCTTCGTGCGCAGGCACCTCCACTACATCGTCACTTCGCCGCAAGCTTTCGAAGACGCCCCACTCCTGCAGCTTCCGGAGGTATTCCCGAGGTCCTTCACGGCCGAGGATCGACTGCCGGCGGAGCTCGTCCGCAGCATCTCCTGATGCCGAATAAGCCATCACGTGGGAACGCTCGTCCTCGATGCTGACCATCCCCCGGGTGAGTGACGCGACGTTCTGCGCCAGCTCGAACAAGTCTGTGTCACTGCCGAATACAACGTCCTCCGAATCCTGACGAGATACCGAATGATCGAGCACGCCCCGGATCGTGGTGAACAATCGATCCCAACGAGCGTCCGGATGGACTGCCATCAAGGCGATCCCGGCGCGCTGTGCCGCCGCGCGCACCGACGTGTCCGAGGCCTCCTTCGACATGACGGCCCGAGGCGCTGATCCCTTCTGATCGACGCGGTTCAGCCAGGCTGCCAATTCGGCTGCGCCGATACCGACAGCGAGCCAGAGTTCAGAGGATTCGACGTCCGCGGTTCCGGGGCGTGTGAGGTCCCCGACCTCCGCGAACACCACGGAGTCGACGAAGACGTCATCACCTGACGGCGCGAAGACGAGCTCGACAAAGGCTCCGCCCAGCGCCCGAAGGACCGCGTCGAGCCTGACCTCACGGATAGCCACGTACCACCCACTTTCCGGACCGTTCCAACGCCTCAATTTCGAGAATAGTGCATTTTCCTGCGGAAACGGTTCATCCGATCGAACAAACAGCGTCCGAGAAGTTTGGCCGATCAGCGGATTACTCGCCGACTCCTTTCGGCTTGACTGATGACGACACGACAACTGCCCCACCCATCAGTCTGCCGAAGGATCGTCATGGACGCCGTCACCAATGTCCCCCACCCCTCCAACGAGCCGGTCAACAATTACGGGCCGGGAAGCCCGGAACGATCACGCCTACGCACCAAACTGACCGAACTGGCCGAGGCACCCACCGACATCCGACAGGTCATCGGGGGCGTCCACCGAACTGCGGAGGGCAAGCGGGAGAACGTAGTTCAACCACACCGTCACAGCTCGGTCATCGGATCGTTTGCGGGCGCAACGCACTCGGATGTTCGTGATGCCATCGACGCCGCTACACTCGCCGCCCCGGCCTGGCGCGACCTCTCGTTCGACGATCGAGCTGCGGTCTTCCTCCGCGCCGCCGATCTACTCTCCGGCCCGTGGCGCGAAACCATCGCCGCCGCAACAATGCTCGGTCAGTCGAAGACCGCATATCAGGCCGAGATCGATGCCCCGTGCGAACTGATCGATTTCTGGCGTTTCAACGTCGCGTTCGCTCGTCAGATACTCGCCGACCAACCCGTTTCCGCTCCGGGAGTGTGGAATCGCGTCGAATATCGACCACTCGAAGGTTTTGTCTACGCGATCACTCCCTTCAATTTCACCGCCATCGCCGGAAATCTCCCTACCGCACCGGCCCTGATGGGCAACACCGTGATCTGGAAGCCGTCACCGACGCAGGCCGTCGCGGCATACCTCACGATGCAACTACTCGAAGCCGCCGGCCTCCCGCCCGGGGTGATCAATCTTGTTCTCGGCGACGGACCCACGGTGTCCGAAGTCGCGCTGGCCGACCCCCGCCTGGCGGGCATCCACTTCACCGGATCGACCGCAACGTTCCAGCGTTTGTGGCGTGAGGTCGGAGCCAACATCTCGAACTACCGGACGTATCCGCGTCTCGTCGGCGAAACCGGCGGCAAAGATTTTGTACTCGCACACAGTTCAGCAGACCCCGACGTACTCACGACGGCATTGATCCGCGGGGCCTTCGACTATCAGGGACAGAAATGCTCGGCCGCGTCACGGGCATTCGTCCCGAAATCGGTGTGGGCCAAGATGGGCGACACGTTCATCGACACAGTGTCGTCACTGAAGTACGGCGACGTCACGGACCTGACGAACTTCGGCGGCGCCGTCATCGACCAGCGTTCCTTCGACCGCAACGCCGCCGCGATCGTCCGAGCCAAGTCGACCGGCAGCCTCACCATCGCAGCAGGCGGCGACTACGACGACCGCGAAGGATTCTTCATCTCGCCGACGGTCCTGCTCGGTGACGACCCCAGTGACGAGGCCTTCAGCACCGAGTACTTCGGCCCCATACTCTCCCTGCACGTCTACGACGACTCCGCACCGAATGCCTACGCCGACATCCTCGCTCGTATCGACAGCGGATCCGCGTACGCCCTGACCGGTGCCGTGATCGCCACCGACCGTGCGGCCGTCGATCAAGCTCACCACGGTCTGCGGTTCGCCGCCGGAAACTTCTACGTCAACGACAAGCCGACGGGCGCGGTAGTCGGACAACAGCCCTTCGGCGGCGCTCGAGCTTCCGGTACCAACGACAAGGCCGGTTCACCGCAGAACCTGCTCCGTTGGGCGTCGACACGCACCGTCAAGGAAACCTTCGTTCCTCCCACCGATCATCGCTACCCCCACCAGGACGTCGATCCAGCCGAGAGCGAGAACCGTTGATGAGTGCCGTCTCGCTGAGCAACCCGCTGCGCCCGGTACTCCTCGCGGCGGCACGCTCGTCGCGGCTGGAGAAGACAGTCTCCGGGATGACCGTGACCCGCAAGCTGGTAGACAGGTTTGTCGCCGGGGACGCGGAACCCGCAGCGGTCTCTGCCGTACGCGACATCCTCACCAGTGGCCGGTTCGTGACGGTCGACTACCTCGGCGAGGACACTACCGATCCAGCTCAGGCAACAGCTACCGTCGACGCCTATCTCTCCCTTCTCCGCTCGTACGCAACGCTTTCCGAAGCGGCTGGGACGCAACACACCCTCGAGGTTTCGCTCAAGCTCTCCGCGTTAGGGCAGTCACTTCCCGGTGACGGCGAGAAAATCGCCCTGGCGAACGCTCACCGAATCGTCACAGCGGCAGACGAAGTGGGCGCGTGGGTCACCGTCGATGCGGAGGATCACACCACCACCGACTCGACACTGTCCATCGTCGAAGAGTTGCGCCGCGACTTCCCGACGCTCGGCACGGTCCTGCAGGCGTATCTGCACCGCACCGAGGCCGACTGCCGGCACTTCTCCGGATCAGGTTCACGAATTCGGCTGTGCAAGGGTGCATACAAGGAACCGGCCGACGTTGCGTTCCAAAAGCCCGGCGAAGTCGACGCGTCGTACCTGCGTTGCCTGAAGGTCTTGATGGAAGGTGACGGGTACCCGATGGTCGCCTCCCACGATCCCACCATGATCGACGCCGCCCTCGAACTCGCCACATTGACCGAACGGACAGCCGAGGATTTCGAGTTTCAGATGCTCTACGGCATCCGCGACGGCGAACAACGCAGATTGGTAGCCGCAGGCAATCACCTGCGGGTCTACGTTCCCTACGGCAGCCAGTGGTACGGCTACTTCATGCGGCGCCTGGCGGAACGGCCGGCCAACCTCATGTTCTTCATGCGCTCACTCGCCTCCAACAACTAGGTGCTGGAAACCGGTGGCAGCGGTGGCAACTCGAGGTTCTCACGGAAGGTACCCCCGACGTAATCTGTTCCCACGATTCTGCGCTTGCGTAGTTCCGGCAGCAGTCCGTTCGTGACGAAATCGCGTGTACGCGGATCGGCAAGGTCACCGAGCGTGATGACGTCGAGTACGCCCGCGTCGTATCGTTCCTCGATCGCGTCCACGAGCTGTTCCGGGGTGCCCGCCGCTGCCCAGTGGCCGGTGTCCTTGGACGCGATGATCAACTCACGCAGAGTCTTTCCTTGTGATGCGAGCTTGCCGAAGATCTCGACCCGGCCCCGTCGTCGATTCACCGACGAAGGGTCCGGCAACAACGACTCCGGGATCGGCCGGTCCAGCGGCAATTCCGAGAAATCCACGTCACCGCCGAACATGTCGGCAAGCCTCGTGCGACCGGCGTCGAAGTCCGTCGATTCCTCGGCTTCTCTGACCAATCGTTCGACTTCGGCTTCGGTAGCGCCGTACGTTGCGTGGAACGAGCTGAAAATCAGTGGCAGTTCGTCCCCACGCCCCAACTCTGCCGCCCGGGCGCGGATCGTCTTCGTGTAGGTGACCGCGTCCTCGAAGGTTGCGAGAGAAGTGAATACGACCTCCGCGAAGCGAGCACCCAGTTCGATACCTCCGGCAGATTGGCCTGCCTGGAATTGGACCGGACGACGCTGCGGCAGGGAGGGGATGTTCAGCGGCCCCTGCACCGTGAAGTACTTGCCTCGATGCTCGATGGGGACCACCCTCGACGGATCGAGCACCGCTGAGCCCTCTCCCCGGGTCAGGGCGCCGGGCTTCCAGCTGTCGAAGAGCGCGTTGACCACCTCGAGCGATTCGGCCGCTCGGGCGTACCGCTCCTCCGGACTCGGCAGGTCCAGGTCGCTGTAGTTCTCTTCTCCGAGTGAGGAAGTGACGGCATTCCATGCGGCTCGACCATTGCTGACGTGGTCCAGGGTGCCGAACAACCGTGCCAGGTTGAAAGGGTGATGAAATGTGGTCGTGACGGTGGCGATCAGCCCCACATGGGTGGTGACCGCACTCAGCGTGGCAAGGAAGATCAACGGCTCCTGCGCACCGATCGCGCCCTGCGCGCCGAAACTCAACAGGTCGGCGGCAAACAGTCCGTCGATCTTGTTCGCCTCGGCCGTCTTTGCGACGTCGATCGCGGACGCGACCGTCGACGTCGTCGGATCGATCGCGGCGTCGTAGATACTCACCGCCCCGCTGACACCGGTCACCGTCTTGAGTGGACGCCTACGATCGGCCACCGACCATCCTCCTGGCTTCGCGAAATCTGTTCCGAATTCACAACGCTAGACCGATCCTGGCTCCCGACAAGGTATTCACTCAGCCTGGTTCTATCCCTCCGCACACCGCTTGGTCACGCACCGGATTTACGGGCACGATAGGCGGCGACATGCGCCCTGTTCCCACAGTTTCCGGTGTCGCAGTATCGCTTCGAACGATTGCGCGACAAATCCACGAAGACCGCCTCGCAGTCCGGGGCCTCGCACCATCGCAACCTCGAGAATTCGTCGGTTCGGATCAGATCGAGCACACCCATCGCCGCTTCTGCGGCCATCCGGTCCACCAGTGGCGAATCGTCAGCGGTGACGTGCAGATGCCAGCCGAGGTCGTCGTGCCTGGTGAGCCGCGGCCTCGCGCCCGATTCGAGTAGCAGTGTGTTCACCACCTCGACGGCGTCGTCCACTCCCGCGGCTTCCCAGAACTTTCGCAGTCGTGGACGCAGCGCACGAACCGCCGTCAATTCCTCCCGCGTGCCGTCCCGCCTGCCGGTCCAATGATCCGCGTCGAGAAACCGTGTCAGCTCCTCTTGATCCGGAAGCAGTTCAGCCCCGCCGCGGGCCGTGTTGACCAACGACGCGGCGAAGACGAGCGCCGATTCCGTGTCACCAGCAAAATGCACTTTGACTCCTGAGCTCTATCAACCTAATGTCAGCATCGTAATCGCTTTTACTCCTGACGGGTGACGACGTGAACTCTCGCAACGGCTTGATCTTCGCTCTGCTGTCCGCGGCAACGTTCGGCGTCTCGGGCCCGTTCGCGAAGTCTCTCATCGAATCGGGGTGGTCCCCCGGCGGCGCAGTGTTCGCGCGCGTTGCCGGCGGCGCACTGGTGATGATGGTGATCGCCGTAGCCACCCAATGGCCTCGCCTACGACAGGTGAGCGCCCACACGCGAACGGTACTGCTGTACGGGGTGTTCGCGATCTCGGGCGTTCAACTGTGCTTCTTCAATGCCGTGCAACATCTTTCGGTCGGCGTCGCGTTGCTTCTCGAGTACCTTGCACCGATCATCGTCATCGGATGGGTGTGGATAACCAAGGGCGCGCGTCCGAGCGTGCAGACGCTTCTCGGTGCGGCGGTTGCCATGATCGGCGCCGCCGTGGTGATCGACGTCTTCGGATCGGCAGAGATCAGTGCCGTCGGAGTCGCCTGGGGACTGGCCGCCGCGGCATGCCTTGCAGTCTATTTCGTCATTTCCGAACGTGCGGACGGTGATCTCCATCCTGTTGTGCTCGCGGCATCGGGGCTCACGGTCAGTGCAGTGGTCATCGGCGCGCTCGGACTCGTCGGCGTCCTCCCCCTCCAGTTCTCGGCCTCGAACGCCGTCGTGGCAGACCATTCGGTGAACGTATGGCTGCCGGTGGTGGTCCTGGTCCTGGTCAGCACTGTCATTGCCTATCTCACCGGCATCGCCGCAATCACGCTGCTGGGGCCGACAATCGGATCTCTCGTAGCGCTGACCGAAGTGCTGTGCGCGGTCCTCGCCGCGTGGATCCTGGTCGGGGAATCCGTCACTGCACTCCAAGCTGTGGGTGGCGCAGCAATCATCGCGGGGTTGGTCCTCGCGCGCCTCGGCCAGGTTGCACCGAATCAGATACCGGCCGACCCGATGACAAATGTCATGGCAGAAGAATGACGGACGGACGAGGGATTACGACCTCGAAGCGAGCAGATTCTATGTATGACCTCAGCACAGGCACGGCATTCACCACAGGCACTGCACACACTCACTGAAGGATCGGCACACGACGCCGTCCGGTTGACCGGACTTCGCAAGAGTTTCGGAACCGTCGACGCCGTCAAGGGTATCGACCTGAGCATCCGCCCCGGCGAGATCGTCGCGTTCCTCGGCCCGAACGGCGCAGGCAAGACGACAACCATCGACATGATCCTCGGCCTGTCCCGGCCGACGTCGGGCGACGTGAGCGTCTTCGGAATGTCACCGCGATCGGCGATCGCCCGCGGACTCGTCTCCGCAGTCATGCAGACCGGCGGACTACTGAAAGAGCTGACGGTTGCCGAGACGGTGCAGCTGACCGCCAGCCTGTACGCCCAATCCCGTCCGGTCGACGAAGTGCTGGGGAGAGCCGGAATCCTCGACATCTCCGATCGCCTGGTCAGCAAATGCTCAGGCGGACAACAACAGCGGTTGCGATTTGCGATGGCGTTGCTGTCGAACCCGCAATTGCTCATTCTCGACGAGCCCACCACCGGCATGGACGTCGAAGGGCGTCGGGACTTTTGGTCCGCCATCCGCGCCGACGCAGATCACGGTCGCACTGTGCTTTTTGCGACGCACTACCTCGAAGAGGCCGATGTCTACGCCGACCGCATCATCCTGGTCAGGCAAGGCACCGTGGTCGCAGACGGGACCACCGCCGAGGTCAAGGCGATGGCGTCCGGACGCACCCTGCGCGCGACTGTTCCAGGCATCACCGACGAACTCCTGCGAGCCATACCGAACTCCGACGCCGTCGAGGTGCGCGGTGAGTCACTGCTCGTGCACTCGGGTGACACCGATGCCGTTGCACGGTTCCTGTTGACCAATACCCAGGCTCGCGATCTCGAAATCGTCTCGCGTGGCCTCGAAGACGCATTCATCGCACTCACGTCGAACAACTCCGAAGGACAGAAGTGATGACCACTGCAACCGAAGCGAACACCTACGGAGCCGAGCGAACCGTCGTACCTCTCGGCGGATTCAACACGACGCTACTGCGACTGGAATTTCGTCGCCTGACTCGCAATCGGCGCACGATGATCTTCACGCTCGTCATGCCGGTTGTCTTCTTCCTCGTCTTCGGTCTCGGTCAAGGCGACGACGACCACGGGATCGGACACGGCAATGTCGCCGCGTACATCATGATCAGCATGGCTCTCTACGGCGCGATGCTGGCCACCACCAGCGGCGGAGCGATGGTCTCGATCGAACGAGCGTCCGGATGGAGCCGACAACTTCGGCTGACTCCCCTGACCCCGGTCGCCTACATCGCCGTCAAACTGATCATGGCGATGCTGCTCGGTCTCGTCTCGATCCTTGTCGTCTACGTCGTCGGCGCGTTCACCTCGGCGCAGATGGACGGATCACTCTGGTTCACAACGGCATTGATCGCCTGGTTGGGATCGTCGATCTTCGCGGCCTTCGGCCTGTTCATGGGGTATCTACTCCCCAGTGAGAACGTCATGCAGTTGCTCGGACCGGGACTGGCTCTGCTCGCCTTCGGCGGCGGACTCTTCGTGCCGCTCACCGACGGTTCCGTATGGGCGACCATCGCACAGTTCACCCCGATGTTCGGCATCAACGCCCTCGCCCACGCACCGTTGACGGGCAATAGCATTCACTGGACCTGGATCGTCAATATCCTGGTGTGGTTCGCCATCTTCGCCGGCGGAGCGATCTGGCGGTTCCAACGAGATACGGAGCGTGTGTAGTTGTCGCAAACGACTGACCGAGAAGATTCCGTCGCGCTCCCGCGGCGGAATCGTTTCGGCGTTCTCTTCGCGGCGGTCTGGATGGTATTTCTCGGCGGGCCGCTGATCGAGGGATGGAATCTGCGCGACGAACTGCGCGGCTGGACAGGGATTCTCGCGACGGTCGCCTTCGGTGCGCTCTATCTCTACACGTTCGCCACAACGCAGCAGCGGCGTCGAATGACAATGACTCGGCCGACGATTCGCGAAGCTGCACTGGCTTTGGCCGCCTTGACCGCGTTGGCCGCCGTGATGATCGTCAGCGTCGGGCCGACTGGTTTGGCAGCCGCACCGTATCTCGCGGTGACAGCGGTGACGCTGCTGCCGACCGTCGCGGGCGGCATTCTCGCCTTGGTGTTCGCGGCCTCCGTGGAGATAGTCAGCCTCTCGTCCGGGTGGGGGAACTACTCCGGACTCTCGCTCGGAGTCTGCGCGGCCGCATTCGCGACCTGGGGCATCATGTCCCTGATCAGCCGCAACTTCGCCATGCTCCATGAACGCGAAGAGCAGGAGCAGCGGGCAATCATGGAGGAGCGAACGAGGATGGCGCGCGATCTGCACGACATCCTCGGACACTCGCTGACCGTCATCACGATCAAAGCCGAACTGGCCAATCGCCTACTCGATGTCGATATCGAACGTGCGCGCAACGAACTCGACGACCTCGAAAGACTTTCGCGTGACGCGTTGGCAGACGTGCGCTCGGCCGTCGAAGGATTTCGTGGGATTTCTCTTCCCGTCGAAATAGCCCGAGCACGAGAGGCATTGCGTGCGGCTGGCATCGAGGACGAGGTGCCGAGCAGTACCGACATGGTTCCCACGCGTCTTCGCGAACTCTTTGCATGGACGATCCGTGAGGGCGTCACCAACGTCGTTCGACACAGCGGTGCGACCCACTGCCGGATCACGGTCGACGAAAAAAGTGCGTCGGTCGTCGACGACGGGCAAGGGGCCGGGTCGACGTCTTCCGGCAACGGTCTGATCGGATTACGCGAGCGCGCCGGAGCGTCGGGCGCACGAGTGATCATCACTCATCCCCAGCCGCAGGGGTTTGCACTTCAGGTAATCGAACAGGAGACAGAGTGAACAGCCAGGGCGATCGAGCAACCATACGGCTGCTCTTGGCGGACGACCAGGCGCTCGTGCGAGGAGCGTTGGCCGCACTACTCGATCTGGAATCCGACCTCTCCGTGGTGGCCGAGGTCGGTCGCGGCGACGAGGTTGTGGCCGCTGTTCTCGAACACCGCCCGGATGTCGCGCTTCTGGACGTCGAGATGCCCGGCATGGACGGAATCGCCGCGACGGCGGCCCTTCGCGAGGCAGCACCCGACACCCGAGTCCTGATCGTCACCACGTTCGGACGTCCCGGATTTCTTCGCAAGGCCCTGCACGCCGGGGCCGGCGGGTTCGTCGTCAAGGACACACCCGCCAGGCAGTTGGCCGACGCAGTCAGGCGTGTCCACGCCGGACTGCGCGTCGTCGATCCCACCCTTGCGGCCGACAGCCTCGTCAGCGGCGAGTCGCCTCTGACGGAGCGTGAGACCCAAGTACTGCGCGCCGCTCACGACGGCGCACCCGTGGCAGCCATCGCAGGGGCGCTCTTCTTGTCCGCAGGGACAGTTCGAAATCATCTGTCATCCGCAATGGGCAAGACGGGCGCGTCGACGCGCGCGGAAGCCGTCAGAATCGCCGAGTCGAACGGCTGGCTCTGATCCGCGTGGCCGGAATCCACTTCCCCGGCAAATAGTTCGCCGTTCGATTCTTGACGGCGATTTGTCCAGATCACTCAAAGTAGGGACCTTCTACCCTAGGGATTTTCCCTGCAAACAACCCCCTTCGCGAGAATCCAAAACAGCTAATCGTTCGATAACTGGCTATGATGCAGTTAATTGAATCGACGGAGCCTGTGCGTAACGGGGGAAGGGACGTCTCATGTCGAACCAGTTCAACGATCGCTTGAACTCGCTGTTCGAGACTGCCGACTTTCACGTCACCAACGCGATGGTCGTTCGCGGCATGACCGAGTTCGGCTGCCGCATCTCGACGCCGTACCTGTCCCAACTGCGCACCGGCGTCCGAACCAACCCGTCACCCGAAGTGGTTGCCGCCCTCGCCCACTTCTTCAACGTCCATCCGGACTACTTCTACGCCCCGTCCGATCAAACTCCGCCCGCGATCTCGGGCGGCGAGGCGGACCTCTCTCTCCTCGAACAGCTGCACAACGTGCGCCTGCGAAACCTCACCTCTCGCGTCGTCGATCTATCGCCGTCTTCGCAGGATCTGCTTGTCGAAATGGCGGAGAATCTACGTTCCTCCGAGAATCTTCCGCGCGTACCACCGGACTCGAATTCCTACATGTCACGCGCGTAGCGCCCTTCGCCGACTCTCCTTGACTGCTCAGGGAGGGTTGGCCTTATGCTGGTCGATGCAGCTGGTTCGCCCGGCGCGGTCATGAGGAGCCCCGAAGACCGTTCCCGGCGTCGAAGCCCCGTCAGCGCAAGCTGTCGGAGTGAGAGGGAACCCGGTGAAAATCCGGGACTGTCCCGCAGCGGTAAGCAGGAACGACCGCCGTTTATGTGCACTGGGCATCCGCCTGGGAAGCGACGGCCAGTAGGTTCGATCCAACTCGATCGAGTGCCCGCGAGTCCGAAGACCTGCCGACTGTGTCGGGCACGCCGTGCCCGACGGTCCACCGCCTCGTGGAATGGGCGTGTAGATCTCCATCGGATCTCGTGTGCGGTGCGGGCAGTACTGTCCGCCGAAACTCGAGGTCTCGTGAGGTGTACCCGTCTGCCGGCAGTGGCCATCAATGCATTGGCAATCTGGAGAAACTCCGTGACAACAACATTCACTTCGACCGTGCTGGGCTCACCGCGCATCGGTCCTCATCGAGAACTCAAGCGGGCAACCGAAAGCTACTGGGCAGGGCGCATCGACGCCGACGCCCTGCAGGCTGTCGCCCGTGACCTCCGTCGGCAGGGCTTGGCCGACCTCCGCGACCTGGGCCTCGACTCCATCCCGGTCAATACCTTCTCCTTCTACGACCAGATGCTCGACACCGCAGTTCTTCTCGGCGCGCTGCCCGACCGCGTCGCGTCGGTCGCCGATCCGTTGGACCGCTACTTTGCCGCTGCCCGTGGGACGGACACCATCGCGCCGCTCGAAATGACGAAGTGGTTCGACACCAACTACCACTACCTGGTGCCGGAGATTTCACCGTCCACCACGTTCGCACTCGACCCGTCCAAAGTCTTGTCCGAACTGGCAGAAGCACTTTCCGACGGCATTGCAGCCCGCCCGGTCGTCATCGGACCGGTCACCTTCCTGCTGCTCTCGAAGGCTGTCGGCACAGACGAGCCGCTGCTCTCGCGGCTCGACGAACTACTCCCCCTCTACGCGGATCTACTCGGTCGGCTCGCGAAGGCCGGTGCGAGCTGGGTTCAGCTCGACGAACCCGCCCTCGTGGGCGATCGCACCGACGAGGAAATCGAAGCGGCACGCGCTGCGTACGAACAGCTTTCAGCGCTGTCCGAGCGGCCGTCGATCCTGTTGGCGTCGTACTTCGGTTCGCTGCGTGACGCGTTGCCCGCGCTTGCGTCCACCGGCGTCGAAGGATTTGCCGTCGACCTGGTGGCCGGTCAGGATTCGATCGGCTCCGTACCTGAACTCGCCCGCAAACTAATCGTCGCCGGAGTGGTCGACGGACGAAACATCTGGCGGTCCGATCTGGACTCGGCACTGAGCACTTTGGGTGCCTTGCTCGGCAGCGTCGACACGCTTGCCGTCTCCACGTCGTGCTCCCTGCTGCACGTTCCGTACACACTCGACGCTGAGTCCGATGTCGACAAGGCCCTGCGCTCGTGGCTCGCGTTCGGCACCGAGAAGGTCAAGGAAGTAGTAACTCTCGCAACCGCTCTCACACAGGGCCGAGAGTCGGTGGAGGACGAGTTCGCTCTGGCACGAGCGGCCGCGTCGACCCGCAAGGACGATCGCAGACTCAATGATGCGAGTGTTCGAGGCCGTCTGGACGCGGTGCTGAACTCGGCGACCGGTCGCGCGCCCGCCGCCGAACGTCGCGCTGCCCAGGACGAGCTGCTTTCTCTGCCGCCGCTGCCCACGACGACCATCGGTTCATACCCGCAAACCTCGAAGATCCGCATCGCTCGCGCAGCACTGCGCAAAGGTGAGATCGACGAAGCCGAGTACGTCAACCGTATGCGCGCCGAGATCGCCGAAGTTGTTGCGCTCCAGGAAAAGCTGGACCTGGACGTGCTTGTTCACGGTGAGCCGGAACGCAACGACATGGTCCAGTACTTCGCGGAGCAGTTGGACGGATTCTTCGCCACCGCCAACGGTTGGGTCCAGTCGTACGGCACCCGCTGCGTGCGTCCGCCGATTCTGTACGGCGACGTCTCGCGCGCGAAGCAGATGACCGTCGACTGGATCACGTACGCACAGTCCCTGACCGACAAGCCGGTCAAGGGCATGCTCACCGGACCCGTCACCATTCTGGCCTGGTCGTTCGTCCGCGACGACCAACCCCTCGCCGACTCGGCAAATCAAGTCGCACTGGCCATTCGAGACGAGACCGTCGATCTGCAGGCCGCCGGAATCGGAATCATCCAGGTCGACGAACCGGCTCTGCGAGAACTACTCCCACTGCGTGCCGAGGATCAGCGCGCCTACCTGGACTGGTCGGTCGGCGCCTTCCGGTTGGCCACCTCGGGCGTCGCGGATTCCACCGCGATCCACACGCACCTGTGCTACTCCGAGTTCGGAGCGGTGATCGGCGCCATCGCCGGCCTCGACGCGGACGTCACGTCCATCGAGGCGGCACGCTCACACATGGAGGTCCTCGACGATCTCAGTTCGGTCGGGTTCGATCTCGGCGTCGGCCCCGGTGTCTACGACATCCACTCGCCGCGGGTGCCGAGCGTCGACGAAATTGCCGAATCACTGCGTGAGGCACTCAAAGCTGTTCCGGTCGAGCGGTTGTGGGTCAACCCGGACTGCGGTTTGGGCACTACCAAAAAGGCGCACGGGGGTCAGCTCAACCACGTGTTGCCGAAGAGCAGAATCCCGTCCGCACTCGGCATCACTCCGTGCACGTTCTCGCGCCACGGGATGAAAACCTTGCCGGAGTTGACCACAGCCATCGGCGCCGTCTCGTTGACCACGGTTTGAATATCGTCGATGACGGCTCGCCGCTCATCCTCGCCCGACGCTGTTTGCAGCTTGCCGAGCAACTCGTCCATCCGAGCGTTCTTGTAGCCGAGAATGTTCGACGGCGATTCGCTGAACAGGTTGCCGTACATGCGCACGAACGGTGACTCTTCCAGCACGTTGAACGCGAAGTAGGACACGTCGTAGTCATGCTTCGCGTACAGCATGGAAATCAGATCGTTGATGCTGGTTGCGTAGGTGATGTCGACCGTGAAACCCACTGCCTGCAAGAGCGACTGAAACGTCAGCGCGCTGCGCTGCGTCGCTGGATCGTTCATACCGACGTACGTCAGTTTTCCGTCGTAACCGTCGGCCTTCGCCTCGGCGAGATACTTCTTCGCCGCCTCGGGGTCGAAGCCGTTCCCGGCCACCGATCCGTGCCACTGCGACCACGACGCGAACATGTCGGTGCCGGGTTCGCCGAAGCCGCCCTGAACTCGCTCGTTGAACGTAGTCGGGTCCACCGCAGCGACAATCGCCTTACGCACGCGCTCGTCCTTCGCTGCCCGATCGTCGCGCTGATTGATTGCCAGAACGCCGGCCATGCTGGCCGAGTACACAAATCCGGGATCACCGGCTTCGAAAGCCTCGTGTATGAAATCGGGAGACTTCAGATAGGCGACCTGAATTCCGTCGGTGTGCAATCCCTCGAGTTTGCTCTTCTCGTTGACGATTGCCGGAAAGCGCAACTTCTCGAGGTACGGTGCCCCGTCCCAGTACGTCGGACGGGCAGCGAGCACCAATTCGTCCTGGGAGGCGAACTTCTCGACGGTGAACGGGCCTGCCCCGATCGGGGTGAACGTGCCGGTAGCCATCGACGAGGGCGCGACGATCATGCCGGGACCGGTGGTGAACATGATCGGGAACTCGTCCCACGGCTGCGCCAATGTGAAGACGACCGTACTCGGATCCGGTGAATTCGTCTCGCGCACAGTGGTCTTCCACACCAGCGCGTGAGTTCCCTTCTTCTGCAGATAGTGATCGATGCTCCACAGGACTGCCGCACTGTCCATCGGAGTGCCGTCGCTGAAGGTGACGCCGTCGCGCAATTTCAGTGTCCACACCGTGTTCTCGCCGTTAGCCGACAAAGACTGCGCCAAGTGGGGAACGTATTCGCCCGCCGCCGTATCGAAGCGCATCAGAAGGTCGTAGATGGCTGCCATTTCGCTACCACCGGTAGCGCCGCCGTCCTGACGGTCAGCCGGATCGAGACTGCTGATCCCGTTGTAGGTGGCAAACGACACGGTGCCACCCGAGCGCGGCTCTCCCCCGTTGTTCTGGTCACCGACAACTCCGACCGTCACGTCCGATGCATCCGTGGTCGTACCTTGGCTGCTACCGGCGCACCCCGTCACCACCAGTGTCGCCGACGCCAGGACAACCATCCAGATTCGAGAGCGAGCTCGGTACGAGCGCTTCATTGCGACTCACTTTCACAGTTCACGGACACGTCGATCCCTGGATCGGACATCCCGGCAGTTTTGTAAGTGAATTCTAGGTAAGGACGCTTCCTGCGTCTTCGTTTTCACGAAGCTGAAGCGATGATTCGCATTCACAGCGACAGAAACAAGAACTGAATTCTAGAGTGACACCGTTCAGCGAAGTACCAGGCCGATGACGTCTTCGACGTTCCGCTGGGCCTCTGCGAATCCGATCCGGCCACTGGTCCACAGCGCAAGGGCCGTCAACATCGTGCCGCCCATTGCCACGGCCGCAACCCGCGCCGTCTCGGCCGGAATACCGTCCATCAATTCGAACAGCATTCTCCGATGTGCAGCCGCGCGCTGATCCAACGACTCGATCACGAACTGATCCGAGGACGAATGGAGTTCGATCTCGAGTCGAGCGAAGTGAGGCCTACGCTCGAATGCCTTCATCTCGCGGCGATGAAGTGCCAGAACCCGTTCGTACGCGTTGCTCTCTTCGCCGCCTGTTCGCGACTCCTCAGGACGACGAGCCGATTCGAGCCCGCTCCACGTCGTCATCGCCGCAGCAAGAAGTTGCTGTTTGGTCGGAAAGTAGCGATAGAGAGTGCCTAGCGCCACGCCTGAACGCTCCGACACTTCTTTCATCTGGATTCGATCCGACGGCATCTCTGCAAGCATCTCGACCACCGCCGTGGTCAATCGTCGTCTCCGCTCGAGTTGCCCCACCGACATGAGGTCGGTATCCAGGGGAACCTCGTCGCTGCGCACAGTCACGCGCGTCACGATAGTTCAGAACCTCGACCGCAGTGCCAGGTTGCGAAGTTTCATCAGAACCCCGAAATCTAGTACATAGATTAATCACCTGCCGATCGCGCTAGGGTTAGTCCATGAATGACCGGACAACCGATGACCAGTCAACCGTCGGCGAACTCAATTTCTGGTCGTTCATCGAACTGGCCAACAAAAAGCTGGCCACCGAACACGGCTTTCGCGATCAGCTCGCCACCGAGGTTCTCCTGACACTCAACCGAGCCTCCAACGTCGTCACGTACGATCTCGAGTCGTCGATCCACCGCCCTCGAGGCTGGTCATGGTCCTCCTTCCGACTGTTGTTCGTCACCTGGCTGGCCGGTCCGATCGAGCCGAAGGCAGCCGCCGAGCTCACCGGAATGAGTAGGGCAGCGGTCTCCAATCTGTCCAAGTCGCTGCTGGCAGACGGATTGATCGATCGTCGGCCCACCGAGAACGACGGCCGTTCGGTCCAGCTGTACCTGACCGACAAGGGCCGAGAAGCCATGGTCGAAGCGTTTCGCGAGCAGAACGAACGCGAACACGCCTGGGTCAGCGTCCTGAGCGAGGCCGAACAGCGAATTCTTGTCATGCTCCTGGACAAACTGATCACCAACCGCAGCCAGTTCGACGTACGCGGACGTAACTGACATAGACCCGAACCCCCTTGGAGGGTTGCGCCCATCACATCATTTTAGTTAATGTATTTACTATCTGGTGGAGGTGAGCCAGGCAGAACAGCACAGAAGGAGCCCCGTCATGGCGTTCTATCGACAACTCGGCAACATCCCACCGAAGCGTCACACCCAACACCGTGACGAGTCCGGCAACCTCTACTACGAAGAGCTGATGGGCGAGGAAGGTTTCTCCTCGGATTCTTCGTTGCTCTACCACCGCGAGATCCCGTCGGCCATCGTCGACGCAACGGTCTGGGAACTGCGCGATCAGAGCACAACCCCCAACCATCCCCTCAAACCGCGCCATCTGAAACTCCACACGCTGTTTCCCGAAAGCACCTGGAACGAGACCGACGTGGTAACCGGCCGTCGTCTCATCCTCGGAAATGCCGACGTGCGACTGTCCTACGTCGTTGCGGCGGCGCCATCTCCCCTGTACCGCAATGCAATCGGCGACGAGATGGTCTACATCGAATCTGGCGAGGCGACCGTCGAGACTGTCTTCGGCACACTCGAGGCCTGTGAAGGTGACTACGTCCTGATCCCGATGTCCACAACGCATCGATGGATCCCCAAGGGTGACAAACCACTTCGTGCCTACGCAATCGAAGCGAACAGTCACATCGTCCCGCCCAAGCGCTATCTTTCCCGCTTCGGCCAGCTACTCGAGAACGCACCGTTCTGTGAACGAGACCTGCACGGACCGACCGCGCCCATGATCGCCGAAGGCGCCGACATCGAGGTACTGGTCAAGCACCGCACGTCGGCGGGCATCGTCGGCACCCGAATGGTTTATCCCACGCACCCTTTCGATGTCGTCGGTTGGGACGGATGCTTGTACCCGTACACCTTCAACATCTCCGACTACGAGCCGATCACGGGCCGTGTTCACCAGCCGCCGCCCGCGCACCAGGCATTCGAGGGGAACAACTTCGTGATCTGCAACTTCGTGCCCCGCAAGGTCGACTACCACCCCCTGTCGATCCCCGTGCCGTACTACCACTCGAACGTCGACTCGGACGAGATCATGTTCTACTGCGGCGGTGACTACGAGGCACGCAAGGGTTCCGGCATCGGGCAGGGTTCGATATCGATTCATCCCGGCGGCCACGCCCACGGCCCACAACCCGGCGCGTACGAGCGAAGCATCGGCGCCGAGTTCTTCGACGAGCTGGCCGTCATGGTCGATACGTTCCGGCCCCTCGAATTGGGTGAGGGAGCCTTGGCCTGTGAAGACGAAGCGTACGCCTGGAGTTGGGCAGGGCGGGGGCCTAAGCAATGACGATCATCTCCCCACTCCTGCGCGGCCTGTGCGACGACGCAGCACTCTTCCCACCCGGCAATGCTCCTCTCGCCGAGGCAGTTCCGGCCCACGCGGCCTACCAGCAGGCGGACTATGACGCACTGGTCGGGCCCTTCGTCTTTCCCGCGCCGCGATTGAGCGAACTGGCCGCGTACGTTTCAGCTGACAACCCGGTGACGCTGAGTCTGACTGTGCCGGCCGGTCCAGCCGATACGGCGGCGGCACTGTCGAACGCGCTCGCTATCCCCGGTGTCAGCGTCGCCGCCGTCGAAGTGGGAATTCCTGACGGGTTGGACGCCGAAGCCGCCTTCGAGGAACTCGCTCCCGTCCATGCCGCTCATCCCGACCTGGACATTTTTGTCGAGGTACCCCGCGGTGATCGACGCGTGGACTTTCTGACGGCGCTCGAAACCGCCGGGTATTCCGCGAAGTTTCGCACCGGAGGAATTGTCGCCGAAGCGTACCCGGACGAGGACGAGCTCGCCGATGCCGTGATATCCGTTGTCCGAGCGGGTATCCCGTTCAAGGCGACCGCGGGACTGCATCACGGCGTGCGCAATACCGATCCGGAGACAGGTTTCGAGCAGCACGGCTTCCTCAACATCATGGTGGCCGTCAACGCTGTGAGGCGGGGCGCCGACCGCTCGGAAGTTGTTGCTGCTCTGGCGCAACGCGATGGCGAATCGATCGCGCAAGCCCTGGCCGAACTGACCGCGGACGAGGCCGGCGAGGTGCGTCGCCGCTTCCTCTCGTTCGGGACCTGTAGCATTTCGGACCCTCTCACCGAGCTCGAAGGTCTCGGATTGATCGTCCGCTCCGACAAAACCGAAGGAACACTCGTATGACCGTCACGACCATCGACATTCCCGCCGACTCGTTGTTCGGGATCGACAATCTGCCATACGGCATCTTCTCCCCCGCCGGAGGATCACCGCGTGTTGGTGTTCGGGTCGCCGACTCGGTGGTCGATCTCGCAGCGACACTGGGAGATTCCGTCTTCGCCGAACCGACTCTGAATGCGTTCATGGCGCTGGGCCGGGATCAGTGGGTATCGGTGCGTAATCGGATCACGGATCTAGTGACCGGCGAAATAGACTCGGACGCAGTGTTTCCCGTCGACTCAGTCACAATGCACTTACCGATCGCGGTGGCCGACTACGTGGATTTCTACGCGTCGGAAAATCATGCGACCAACCTCGGACGCCTGTTCCGACCCGACGCTGCCCCCTTGATGCCGAACTGGAAGCACCTTCCGGTCGGATACCACGGGCGCTCGAGCACCATCGTCGTCTCCGGCACCGATATCGTTCGCCCCTGCGGACAGCGCAAGTCACCCGATCAGGAGAACCCGGATTTCGGACCGTCCCGCCGCCTCGACATCGAGGCCGAAATGGGCTTCATCGTCGGAACTCCCTCGAAGATGGGCGATTCCATCACCCCGGACGACTTTGCCGAGCACGTCTTCGGCGCCGTCGTCGTGAACGACTGGTCCGCCCGGGACATCCAGGCGTGGGAATACGTCCCTCTCGGCCCGAATCTCGGGAAGAGCTTCGCGACGTCCATTTCTGCGTGGGTTGTTCCGTTGCTCGCGCTCGAAGCTGCCCGAATCGATACGCCGGTGCAGGACCCCGAACCTCTCTCTTACCTGCGCGGCGAGGAGAAGTGGGGGTTGGACATCGACCTGGCCGTCGATTGGAACGGTCACGTCGTCTCCCGGCCGCCCTACGCCCAAATGTACTGGTCGCCGGCGCAGATGCTCGCGCACACCACTATCAACGGCGCAGCAGCGAGCACCGGCGATCTCTTTGCATCCGGAACCATTTCCGGACCGGACAAGGATCAGCGCGGCGCCTTCATCGAACTGACCTGGGGTGGCAAGGAACCCGTGACCGTGGGCTCCGAGACTCGAACCTTTCTCGAAGACGGCGACACCATCGCCATCTCAGCCACCGCTCCCGGCGTCGGGGGATCACGAATCGGCTTCGGGGATGTTCACGCTCGGATCCTGCCGGCAACGCAAACCGAAAGATAACGATTGACAACTGTTTGATTCACGCTGATCTGATGTCCGGAATTCCTTGCCTCACGATTCTCCGAAGATAAGCTGGACTAACCATCCAGAGCGATCGAGAGTCCTGGCTCCGTGACGTCGCAGCAACCCCCTCTGCTGAGGTGCGGGTGCTTTCTGCCAGGTCCGATGGAGGACTCGTGCCAGGCGATCGACCCCGTACCTCAGTGGGGACAGCAGCTGTCGTCGTGATCGTGGGCGGTGGCCCCCGCGGGACCGGCGTACTCGAGCGAATCCTCGCTCACGAATCGGTGAACGCCGATCCCGTACCGATCGACATTCACGTCGTGGACCCGTATCCGGCAGGCGCCGGCCGCATTTGGCGAGGCAGCCAGGCGCCGCTTCTGTGGATGAATTCGACAACCGCGGACGTCACGATGTTCACCGACGAGACCACCGCCGTGACCGGCCCGGTGCTGCCGGGTCCGACCCTCGCGGAATGGGTCGCCGAGCACTCGACTGAACTTGCCGAATTTCCCGAAATCGCGGCAGAAGTTCCGATGATCACCCCGTCGTCGTTTGCATCGAGGTCACTACAGAGCCGATACCTGAACTGGGTGTTCCAGACCGCGGTCGACTCTGCACCAGCGCACGTCGACGTTCGGGTTCATCGACGATCCGTGGTCGACATCGTGAACGTCGGCGAGATACAGACGGTTCATCTGGACGACGGAGTTGTCATCGAAGCGACGGCCGTCCTTCTCGCGCAAGGGCACCCCGATGCGTTGGCTGCCCCGCGTGAAACCGCGCTGACCAGCTTCGCGTCCGAGCACGGGTTGACCTACGTAGGTCCGGGATACACCGCCGACCTCGACGCCGATGTCATTCCCGAACGCGAACCGGTTCTGATCGCCGGGCTCGGGCTGGCTTTCATCGACTGGATGGTTCTCCTCGCCGAGAGCCGCGGCGGCGTCTTCGAACGCGGTGAGGACGGCACCCTCACTTACACTCCCTCGGGTCGGGAACCTCTGTTGTACGCCGGATCTCGTCGAGGCGTGCCGTACCACTCCAAGATTTCGTACTCGATCGCCGACGCGCGGCCACCGCTACCCCGGTTCTTCACCGCTGATCTTGTGCCCGGCGACGGGCCGTTGGATTTCCGAAACGACATCTGGCCGCTGGCGTCGAAAGAATTGGCAGGCGCCCACTATCACGAACTGTTCGCGTCGCACCCGGATCGGACGGTGGGCACCTGGGAGGAGTTCGACGCCGAATTCGCCTCGCTGGCTTGGGGATCGTCTCGATTGCAGGAACTGGTCGAGAACGCAGTTCCGAAGCCGGAAGACCGTATCGATCTCGAGCGACTGAACCGCCCACTCGGCGGTGAGCGCTACGACGGACTTGCCGAGGTCCAATCCCGGATCAACGAATACATCTCGGCAGACGTCGCGCGGAGGTCGGACCCGTATTTCAGCGCCGACGCCGCTGTCTTCTCAGCGCTGCTGTCGACGTACATGACTGTCGGAGAATTGCTGCGGCGCGGCAGAATCCCGGCCGAATCCGTCGCCAAGGACGTCGAGGGTTGGCTTCATTCGTTCTTCAGCTTCATCGCCAGTGGTCCGCCACCCGAGCGACTGGAACAGTTGATCGCGCTCAACGAGGCCGGCATCGTCCAGTTCCTCGGGCCGGATTCGGCGTTCTCCACCGAAATCGACCCGGTAACGGGGGCTGGGATCTTTGTCGCTCGTAGTGCGTCGCACACCGACATCGTGGCCGCGAACACCCTCGTCGAAGCACGCTTGCCGGTTGCGTCCATCAGCGCGAGCGGTGACTCGCTCCTGCGGACGCTTCACGGTCGGGGGGAGGCAGTCGAACTTCGTGCGACCGTCGACAGTTCGGCGAAGCTCGCCGTCGACGGTACTTCACGAATTCTCGACCAGGACAACACAGCTCATCCTCGCCGCTTCGCGGCCGGGCCGTGGGTTGCAGGCTCCCTAACCGCTCACAGGGGCTGTGCCCCTCCTAGCTGAACACCAACTCACCCTCGTCAACCGCGACGGTGATACTGCCGCCCTCTTCGAGGAGATCGTCGAGCAGCATGTCGGCGATCTTGTCGTCGACCACACGCTGAATCGAACGACGCAACGGGCGAGCCCCGAACTCGGGTTGATGCCCGTGCTCGGCAATCCAGTCCACTGCGTCGGCGGTGAACTCGATGTCGATGCCCTTGGACTGCAACCGCTTCCGGCTGTCGTCGAGCAACAGATCAGTGATCCGGTGCAGTTGCTCGGTGTCGAGCTTGCGGAAGATCACTATCTCGTCGATGCGGTTGAGGAACTCCGGCCGCATCGATTCGCGCAACCTGGCCATCACGCGGTCGCGCAGTGGCTTCTCCGCCGACTCTGCATCACCTGTGGTGAAGCCCAGTCCACCGGACTTGCTCGAAATGATGTCCGAGCCGAGGTTGCTGGTCATGATCACGACGGTGTTCTTGAAGTCCACCGTCCGACCCTGGCCGTCGGTCAGACGCCCGTCGTCGAGCACCTGGAGCAAGGTGTTGAACACGTCCGGGTGTGCCTTTTCGATCTCGTCGAGCAGGATCACCGAGTACGGGTTACGACGCACCTGTTCCGTGAGCTGTCCGGCCTCGCCGTAGCCGACATATCCGGGAGGAGCACCGACCAATCGGCTTACCGTATGCCTCTCACCGAACTCACTCATGTCGAAGCGCAGCATCTTGTTCTCGTCACCGAAGAGTGTGGCAGCCAGAGCTTTTGCGAGCTCCGTCTTGCCGACACCGGTAGGTCCGAGGAACAGGAAGCTACCGACGGGACGATCCGGATCGCTCATACCGGTCCGGCTACGACGCACCGCACGCGCGATTGCGCGAACGGCGTCATCTTGCCCGATGACACGACCGTGCAGTTCCTCTTCCAGACGGCGCAGGCGATCTTTCTCTGCTTGAGTCATCTGGCTGGCCGGAATACCCGTGGCACGGGCGACAACCTGGGCGATCTGTTCAGCAGTCACATCCGGAGCTTCCTCGGAAGGAACCGAGGATCCTGCCTTCTCGAGACGCTTTGCGACGCCGTTGATCTCGTCACGCAAGGTCGACGCCTTCTCGTACAATTCATCGGCGACGGCTTTCTCCTTGTCGCTCTCGAGCTGCTCGAGACGTTGCTGCAGAGCAGCGGTGTCCACGGTGGCAGTCTTCAAACGAAGCCTGGCGCCGGCCTGGTCGATCAAGTCGATTGCCTTGTCCGGCAAGAACCTGTCGCCGATGTAACGTGCCGACAGCTCCACCGCAGCGGTGATCGCCTCGTCGGTGTAGTGCACCTTGTGGTGATCCTCGTACCGACTGCGCAGTCCGCTCAAGATGGCGATTGCGTCCTCGACCGACGGCTCTCCGACCTGTACGGGCTGGAAGCGCCGCTCGAGCGCGGGATCCTTCTCGATGTTCTTGCGGTACTCGTCGAGCGTGGTGGCGCCGACGATGTGCAGTTCACCGCGAGCGAGCTTGGGCTTGAGGATGTTTCCGGCATCCATCGCACCTTCGGCGCCGCCTCCGGCACCGGCGATGGTGTGCATCTCGTCGATGAAGACGATCAGCTCGTCCTTGTGTGCGGTGATCTCGTCGATCACCTTGGTCAGCCGTTCCTCGAAGTCTCCGCGGTAGCGAGTACCCGAGACCATGCTCGAGAGTTCGAGCTGGACTATCCTCTTGCCCACCAACGATTCCGGGACATCCCCGTCGACGATGCGCTGGGCGAGACCTTCGACGATGGCAGTCTTGCCGACGCCGGCCTCACCCACCAGGACGGGGTTGTTCTTGGTGCGGCGGGAGAGGATCTCGATGGTCTGTTCGATCTCGTCGGCGCGGCCGATCACCGGATCGACGCCGCCGTTGCGTGCGCGATCGGTGAGATCGACGCCGTACTTGTCGAGCGTCGGTGTGGTGGACTCGTCTTCGACTGGACCGGCTGCAGGATTCTGAACCGCTGCCTGCAGCTTCTCCGGCGTGATGCCGGCCGAAGCGAGCAGACGACCCGGAACATGATCGGGGTCACCAGCCAATGCGATGAAGAGGTGTTCGGGATCGATGTACGTCGATCCCAGGGCTCGGGCCAGTTGATGAGCCTCGAGTAGAGCGGTTTTCACGGCGCTGCTGAGCGCAGGAGCAGAGTAGGCCCCCTGCTCACGGCCTTGTGGCAGCCGCAGGTCGACGGCGTCGACCACGGATTTCGGGTCGGCTCCGGCGCGCTGCATGAGCGTGCGGACCGGATCCTGCTCCGCCATGACGCGGAGAACGTGCAGTGCATCGAGATCCGAATCACCGCGAGCAGCCGCTACACGTGCAGCGTCAGCCATGAGTTGCTGGGTGGCCCTGCTCATGAGCCGGGAAATATCGATGCGACCGGGACCCTCGGGCCCGAAGAATGCTGGCATTCCGAAGCCTCCTTGCAGAAAGTTGAGCGTTACTGACTCAATTAACGTGCATGGGGCTCGATCAATTCCCGCGGGCTCAGATTTGTTTCAACACCTTCGGGCCACAGATCGTTCTCAACTACCGAAGGATCCGGTAGATCGACCGACCGGGTACGCCTCGACGTGCATGATCACCGATCCCTCGCAGGGACCACTCGCGATGTCGGTACGCCACGAACCTTTCAGACTGCCATCGGGCTGAGGTGTGTAATACGCCTCGGAGTGCGCCGGTGCCCACACCTTGGGCACGCCTTCCCCCTGGTAGCAATCCCACTCCCAGTCATAGGGGTGCACCCAACTGGTTCCGTCCCAGGTGTATCGCGCAGGCTGCGGCAACGTCGGATTGGCGGGAGCCGGACCGCCGACCACTGTGGCGATACAGACTCCGCTCGAGCAATCCGTCTCGAACGTGTATGTATCGGAGAAATCCGGCTCCCACTGGCTGGCGGCCAGACTTGTGCCCGTCTTGGTCGCGGCGAAACGCTTGAGCGAGTAATCACCGGACCAGTTCGCATCCGCAGCCCCCGCGGGCATCGCTCCGGCGACAAACCACGTAGCAACGAGAGCAACCACCAGCAATGACTTTCGCATGCGTGAAGTGAATCACAAGCTATGTCCGAATTGTCGGATACTGACCACAAGAACACCGACGACGATCAGCACCAGCGAAACCAACGGCAACGCTCCCGCACCCCTGTCCGCCAAGATCAGCCCGCCCACGACGCCGCCCGCTGCGATCGCCGCATTGAAGATCGTCACGAAAACCGATTGCGCAGTGTCCACAGCGTCGCCCGTCGTGTCGGCGAGCGCATTCTGAAGGAGAGTGGGAGCGCCTCCGAATGCCACGCCCCATACCGCAACGCTGAGTGCGATCACTGSGAAGCTGTCACCGCCGACGCCCAACGCGGTCAAAGCTGCGGCAAAGACCACCAAGCTCAGCACGGTGAGACTTCGAAGGGCCCGGTCGACAAACACCCCGACCACACCGATGCCCACGAAGGCGAAAAGTCCGAACACGAACAAAACGATTCCCAACCGATCGCCGAAACCGATGCGATCCAGAAACGCCGCCAGATACGTGTACACGATGTTGTGCGCGAAGATCCACAAGAACGCGACAAACAGAATCGGTCGTACGCCCGGCAGGACCAGGACTTTCCGCACCGACAGCTGCCGATCCGCTTGTTGCCCGGGAAAGTCCGGCATCACCGTGAGTATCCACACGACCAGAAGTAGCGCAGCAACCGACATCACGGCGAAGACTACGCGCCAATCGGCCAGGGTCCCGAGCCACGCACCCATCGGAACGCCGATTGCCAGCGCGATCGGCTGTCCGACGGAGGCAACCGCAACGGCCCGCCCCTGCAGACGAGGGGGCGCCATCCTGCGTGCGTACCCAGCAAGCAACCCCCACACCACACCTGCTGCCATGCCCGCCAGAAACCGAACACCCAAGGTGAGAACAAGATTCGACGACAGCGCTGTCACCAGATTGAAGACACCGAATCCAACAGTCGCCGACACCAGGACAGCACGTCGTCGCAATCCCCGGGTCAATGCGATCAGTGGTACCGCCCCGACGACAGAGCCCAACGCGTATGCAGTGACCAATTGCCCGGCACCGGAGACAGATACGGACAGTCTGACCCGATCTGCACCAGTAGTCCGGCCGGCATGGTTTCGGTTGTGATCGCTATGAAGCCTGCCATTGCGAGTGCCGACAACCCGGCCAGCGGTAGTGTCCGGACGGAATCGGTCTCCGCCAGTGCAGAAGTCGCAGTCCCGTCCGAGTTCGCGCTCACCTCGTCGATGGTTCGGGACTGCCTTCACCCGACTGGCCGGAACGGACCAGTTCTGCAATCGACGCCCAGTCCATCTCGCCCTGACCGTTCGCCAGAGCCTGAGCGAGCACGCCTCGAAGTACGCCGCCGAACGGCAAATCCAGATCGACGCTGTCGGCGGCGTCGAGCGCAAGCCTCAAATCCTTGAGGCCCAGAGTGGTGGTGAATCCTGCAGGCTCGTACTGACGCGTCGCGACGAGGTTTCCGTAGCTGGAGTAGACCGGCCCCGGGAAGATCGTCGAGGTCAGCAGTTCTACGAGTTGGCTTCCGTCCACACCTGACCTCTCCCCCAATGTGATTGCCTCACCCAAGGATTGAATCGCGGCAAGGATGAGGTAGTTGCCGATGATCTTGACGATGTTGGCCTGCTCCGGACGCTCACCCTGTGGCCACGTGCGAGCCCCGATGACGTCGAGGAAGGGTTGCACTCGCTCGAGGAGGGAACTGTCGCCGCCGGCGATGATGTTCAACTGGCCGGCCTGAGCAACAGAAACGCGTCCGAATACCGGCGCCGCGATGTACCCGATGCCGTACTCGGCGTGCAGTGCGGCGGCGCGCTTGGCAAGGCCGACGCTGACGGTGGCCATGTTGACGTGCACGGTTCCAGTCGGAACGGATGCGAGTACGGCGGGATCCAGAATGGCCGCAGACACGGCCGAATCATCCGCCAACATCGACAGCACAACACCGGACTGGAATGCCTCGGCAACGGTTTTCGCGCCGGTCGCCCCTTCCGCGACCAATTCGGCCACCGCTTCAGGGCTGCGATTCCACACCGTCACGTCGAAGCCTGCACCCATCAGATTTCGAGCGATGGGACGACCCATCGCACCCAAACCGACCACGGAAACAGAAGTCATGGATTTCCCTCTCGAAAATGCTGAACCATCTAAGACGGTTCAACACTCTCACACAGGTACAGTTGCTGTCGAACCGGTTGAGGTGGTTCGCTACAAAGGAGGATGAAAGTGAACGAAGCAGGAGCTGATCAATCCGCTCGGGACGTGTTTCGACTCGACAACGACACGCTCGCCTTCCGCTTCACCGCCACCCTCACCAATCGGAACGGCTCGAGGTTCGAACGACTCACGAGCCCGCAGCGACTCGAATTATGGTTACGCGCCAACGATCTGATGGACACCCCAGCAACCGCGACAGAAGACGACCTCCGCGGCGCGCAGGATTTACGTGAGGCCATTCATCGCATCGGAACCGCCGTATGCGAGGACCGCCGCGCCTCACGCGCCGATGTCGGGATCGTCAACACCGCATCCGAACTCGGTGATGCCCACCTCGTCCTCGAGAGTGGCCGGGCCCTCTGGAAATCAGCCGGACACAATCCGATCCGCGACGCTTTGTCGATAGTGGCTGCCGACGCGATCGCGGTGCTCGGTGGACCCGACCACGACCGCGTCAAAGCCTGCCAGGGCGACGGGTGCACCGGCCTCTACGTCGACACCAGCCGCGGCAACAACCGACGCTGGTGCTCGATGAACATCTGCGGAAACAAAGCCAAGAAATCCGCGATGACCGCTCGCGCCGACTAGCTCATCTCACCTTCACCGCGACTCCACTTCGCCGCCACTCGGTTCCACAGCTTCTCGATCGGCGTCGACAGCAGGAGAAGAAACAGCGGGAAGTACGACGTCACCGGAACGAGCACACTGACGAGCAGCGCCAACACCATGATCAGGAAAGTGACGATTTCAGCGGTGAAATGCGGCTTCGCATTCTCTTCACTCAACGAAGGGTTGCGAACCAGACCCCACGCGACCACCGCCAGGCACGCAGCACTGGCTGCCATTGTCCCGATGTAGAGAGCCCTGGTTCCGAGATCCTGCGACGGCGCTGCAACGAGCGCAGTCGGGAACGGCAAGAACACGATGGTCATCACCCACAACCCCAGCCCGCGCACAACCACCTTGTCTCCGTCGACCACGAAACGAAGCAGCCGATGCTGCGACCACCAGAGACGGAAGATCACCAGAAAGCTCAGGGCGAACGAATAGAACTGCGCAGCGTGATCGCGCAGGAGTTCCGACGTGGTGCCGTGGTGGTCACTGGTGAGTTCGACCAGCGGCAGGACGAGCAGCGTGATCGCAATGGCGACAATCGCGTCGACGAAAGTGACGTAGCGCTCGAAGTAGCGGGTGCGTTCCGCAATCTCAGCCATTGCGGAAGCATAAGCCTCACAACAAGAAACAGACCGGCGACGCCACTTTGCGGGAGGCGGTATCCCGAAACATACAATTAACGAATCAAATTCGTTATACCCCTTGACCGAGGCAGGGCCCATCCCCATACTTAACGAATCACATTCATTAAGTGACTCGCATCACGCCATCAGGGGTCGGTTCCGCCACCCCCTTCAGGACATGGGGTTGCCCTAGTGCCAATCAACGCTTCTGCGATTACGCAGTCCGACCGGGTTCCACTCACCGCCAACCGCGGTATTGCCGTCTTCAGCATCGGTGTCATGGGATTCATCACCGCGAACCTCATCCCCCTGATGATCGTGGCAATGGTCGAGGACCTCGGTGTCACCGAATCCGCCGCCGGTGCCGTCCTGACCGCATCGCTGCTGGTCTGCGCGTTCACCTGCCTCGCCACCACTCGTATCGCATCGGGTCGGCATCGTCATCTCCTCGGCCGCGTCAGCCTGATGGCAATGGCAGCCGCATTCGGCGTTGCGGCCATCGCACCGTCCACGCCCCCTCGGCGGCATCGGCGCTGGTGGATCTGCATCCGTTGGTGGAGCGGCACTGGCCGCGCTCACGAACCCGGACCGGGCGTCAAGCATCAGCGGCCTCGTGAACCGTGTCGTCGTCACAGCCGTCCTCGCTCTCATACCCATCCTCGGCACACACATGACCAACGCATTCGGCATCGTCGCAGTCCTGGCACTGGCTACCGCAGCAACGGTCACCTGGTTGCCGTCATCCCCGGTGAAAGAGTCGCCGGAGACGGCGAAGTCCGCCAAGACGACCACCACTCTCCCCGCCGGGGTAAGCGCGAAACGACTCACTTTTGCCGGAACCGCATTTCTCGCGATGCTTGCAGTCTGGGCGATCAGCGAAGACTCACTGTGGGCAGTACTCGGCATCATGGGTTCCGAGCACGCCGGACTCTCGGATCAACAAATGAGTCTCGCGCTGAGCGCATCAACGGCGGGTGGCGTGCTCGCGGCTGTTACTTTGACCGCGTTGGGTTCTCGGGTCAGTCGGACAGTATCGATCTCCGTGCTACTGATACTCGGGGCAATCCTGAAGCTGTCTGCCAGCCTCACCACCGATCCCACGATCTACCTGGTACTGGTCATCGCCTGGAACACTGTCTACGCGGCCACGTTCATCGTCTTGGTTGCCATCTCGGCCGCGCTCGACGCCGCTGGCCGATGGTCGGCCCCACTACTGGGCACCTACCTCATCGGCTCCGCGTTCGCGCCGCTGTTCGGCACTTCGGTGACGGCCAGCCTCGGGTATCCGACCTTCGGAGTCATCATCTCCGGGATCAGCTTCGTTCTATTAGTCCCGTTCGCCTTGGTTTCCCGACTCTCCGCACGTACCGAGGGTGCGTATCGTCACCACAGCGCCGCCATCACTACTACCGTCATCGCGTAAGGATCACGTAGAAGTCATGAATGACAGCTTCACTCACTACCGCAACGGAAAGATCTTCACGGCTGCCGACGACGGATGGGCCGAATCGATAGTCGTCGAGAACCACAAGCTCAGATTCGTGGGCGAAACCGTCTATGCCGATATCCTGGCTCCCGACGCCGAGGTGATCGATCTCCAAGGCGCCGTCGTGCTACCCGGTTTCGTCGACGCCCATACACATTTGGTCATGATGGGATTCGCGCTGCAGAAGTTGGATCTGCGTGATGCCACCGATCTCGCCGACATTCAGTCCAGCATCAAGCAATTCGCGGAATCGAACCCGGACGCACCACGCCTGCTGGGTCGCAGTTGGTTGTTCTCCGCGCTGGATGGAGGGCACCCGACGCGAGAGATGATCGACGCCGTCGTGCCCGATCGCCCGGTGTACCTCGACGCCAACGACGTACATTCGGTCTGGGTGAACACTGCAGCACTGCGAGAACTCGGCATCGACGCGGACACGCCCGATCCGATCGGCGGTCGTATCGGCCGGGATCCGGACACCGGAGAAGCCACCGGAATGCTGTACGAGACGGCCATGATGCTCTACGTCTGGCCGAAACTGGCGGAGCTCGCATCCGACGAGGACCGGGACGCCGCCCTCGCGCTCGCGTTCCGCCACTATCTCGAGGACGGCGTGACCGGCGCGGTCGACATGGCTCTCGGCGCGGACGAATTAGCTTCGCTGGAAAGAGCATTGGACGCAGGAGACGGCACATTGCCGCTGCGCGTCGCGGCTCACTGGCTGATGACCCGCGAGGACAACGAGGCCGACAACGTCCGACAAGTTCACGACGTGATCGAACTCCACGAGCGCGTCCAAGGTCCGTGGCTCCGTATCGCCGGAATCAAGATCATCATCGACGGTGTGATCGACAGCTGCACTGCCGCAATGAAAGAGCCGTACTCTGACGGCACCAACGCCGAGCCCATCTGGGATCTCGAGTCCTTGATCCCCGTCGTGACAGCCGCTGACGCCGCAGGTCTGCAGATCGCGATGCACGCGATCGGCGACGAGGCGTCGGAGATCGGATTGACGGCACTCGAGTACGCGATCGCCGCCAACGGAGACATTCCCCGCAGGCACCGAATGGAACACTTGGAGTCCATCACCCGGGACAACGTCGAAAGGCTTGCCCGCCTGGGAATCATCGCCTCGATGCAACCGGTTCACGCGGACCCTGCTATCCAAGAGAACTGGCAGGCGATGCTCGGCGACTACCGGGTGAATCGCGCGTACCCCTGGCCCGAATTCACCGAGGCCGGAGCGGTTCTGGCGTTGGGTTCGGACGCTCCGACGGCGCCCCACCCGCCGCTGCCGAACATGTTCATCGCCACCACCCGTCGATCCGCAATCGATCCGTCACTGGCACCCAACCTGCCGGGGTACGCACTCCCCCTCGCGGACGCGCTGGCTCACGCAACCCGCGACGCTGCCTACTCGTGCCGGTGGGAAGATGTGACCGGCCAACTGGTTCGGGGAAAAGCAGCCGATTTTGTCGTACTGAAACAAGATCCGTTCACCGAAGGGGTCGATTCTCTCCTGACCACGGAAATCGCGATGACCGTGGTGGCCGGATCCGTGCGATACGACTCCGCTCGAGCCACAAACACCGAAGCCGTCAACACGAAGCCCGATAGCTGATCGTTATCAGTTGTTCGATAACGCACGCATGCGGCCCGGCGACAGAACGAGGGAGGGACTTGAACACGTGAACCCACACTCTCTGGAGGACGCATGCGCAGGAAAGCTCCGATTTCGGCCGCCGTCGCTGTCTCGGCACTGGTGACGGCCACTGCCCTGATGGTCGCCGGTTGCGGGTCGACCGAAGGAACACCCGAGGCGGCGGCGAGTTCAACAGCGTCAAGCTCAACGGCGTCGGCGACCTCGACGGCAAACGAATCCGGGACGACGGTAACGAGTTCTCCCCCGCCGCAATCGGGCACCCCAGCAAGCGAATCCGTGCCGGCGACGACGCCTGCAGTCCCGGCTTCAGGTCCCTGTGTCGACGTCGACTCCCCGGTCGTCACGGACGCAATCGGCACCTTGGGAACCGACGTCAACGGCGGCAGCTGGATACCGAGATCCGCGAGCGAGGAGCAGATCGGTAATTGTCCTGACCTGCTCTGGGTTTCGGTCGATGGTGACGGCGTGGGCGATGCGACGTATCAGTCACACGTCCTGTTCTTCCACGACGGGACTTACCTGGGCACGGCTACCAGCAAGCCGTACTCGTACACACACGTCATCGACAGCAACAGGAATTCGGTGTCCGTCCAATACCGATGGTTGCTCGACGACGACGCATTCTGCTGCCCTCAAGGCGGACCGAATATCGTGAATTTCACGTGGAACGGCAGCGCTGTGGTCGCCGACGGCCAGTTCCCGCCCTCCTGAACCCGTTTCCGTACGATACAGCTCTGAATACAACTGTGCCCCAGCGACAACGGTCGCTGGGGCACAGTCTTCTTCGATCTACTCGCCGGCGCTCCTACTCACCGACACCGAGTTCGCGCAGGCGAGTCTTGTACAGCTCGATGTTGCCGAGCTTGATGTCCTCGTAGCCGCGAACCACGTCCGGCAGCGCCGCGATCTCGACGGCGCGATCGTATCCGTCGGTTGCGAGCGTACGAGAGAGATCAGCGATCATGGCCTCGTACTCGGCGAGCAGTTCACGCTCGACCTTGCGGACGTGCATGTAGCCGAAGGGATCGAGCTTGGTACCGCGCAGCTTCTTGCCCTTGGCCAGAACCTTCAGTGCAACATGCGACTTGGGCCCGAGGCCGATCTTCTTCTTGCGGCCCATCACTCGGAGGATCGGGGGGTGGAGCTTGTAGGTCAGGTTCTCCCCGGCCGGCACCTGCGACTTGACGTCTTCGATGAAGGCAGGATCGACCAGCATGCGAGCAACTTCGTACTCGTCCTTGTACGCGGTGAACTTGAACAGGCCGCGGGCGACCGCTTCACTGAAATCGGTCCGCTCGGTTGCGGCACGTTCAGCAGTCCAGACTGCCTGAACCTGATCGATGTAGCGCTGGGCGATCTTGACGGACTGGAACTCGATGAGCTGTGCCGCACGCAGTTCGACCAGTCGCAGGGTTTCACCGGTGAAGGTGGTTCCGGCGAACATGTGAGCCGGTGCGACAACGGGTTCGCGGACGGACTTGGCCGGCGTGGTGACGGCCGAGAACGCTGCAGTGTCGGCAATTGCTGCACGGCCCCAACGGAATGCCGCGATGTTCGCGTCCACGGCAACGCCGTTGATGCCGATCGCTTCTTCGATGGCCTCGGCCGGCAGACGAAGTCCACCGCTCTGGTAGGCAGCACCGATCAGCAGGAAGTTGGCGGCTGCGGTGTTACCGAACAACTCCTGTGCCGCGGCGAGTGCGTCGAACGAGCGCAGGGTGCGCGACACCTTGTCGAGACGGGCGAGGAGTGACGTCTCCTCGGGGTAGCGAACAGCCTTGTCGTAGACCATGTCTCCGGTCGGCGTCTGCGACGTCGATGCGATGGAGACCGTCTTCTCGGGGTTGCCGTAGTCGAGGTTCTTGTTGTCCGTCGCGGTCAGCAGGTCGAAGGCGACGATGCAATCCGCGCTGCCCGGGGTGAGGCGGTTGGACGGCTCGAGCGCGCTGGAGCTGAAACGCAGGTGCGAGACAACCGGTCCGGCCTTCTGGCTCAGGCCGATCTGGTCAAGGCTCTCCACCTCGAGGCCGGCGCGCAGTGCCGCCGTTGCGAGCACCTGGTTGACGGTCACGATACCGGTGCCGCCGATGCCCGCGAGGAACACGTTCTGCGTGCTGGTGAGCGGTCCGAAATCGGGATCTGCGACGACGGGCGGGACGGGACGTGCGGCCTTGGGAGCCTTCTTGCCCGGCACCAGTTCGACGGTCACGAATGAGGGGCAATCGCCGTCCATGCAGGTGTAGTCCGTGTTGCAGGACGTCTGGTCGATCTTCGTCTTGCGACCGTACTCGGTGTCCACAGGCTGGACCGAGAGGCAGTTCGACTTCACACCGCAGTCACCGCAGCCCTCGCACACTGCCTCGTTGATGACGACGCGAGTGTTGCGAGTGGGCAGCGTGCCACGCTTGCGCTGGCGACGAGCGTCGGCCGCACAGTGCTGGTCGTAGATCAGTACGGTGACGCCCTTGATCTCGCGAAGCTCCTTCTGAGCCTCGTCGAGGCGATCGCGGTGCCAGAGCTTGGTGCCCTTGGCCAGGGCGCGCTTGTTGTGGCGCGAAGGCTCGTCGGCGCAGATGATGATCTGCTTGACGCCCTCGGTGGTCAGCTTGTGGCTGAGTTGAGCAACGGAGAGGGCACCTTCTGCGTCCTGTGCACCGGTCATCGCCACTACTTCGTTGTAGAGCAACTTGTAGGTGATGTTCACGCCTGCGGCGATGCATGCCTGGACAGCCAACTGACCGGAGTGGAAGAAGGTGCCGTCGCCGATGTTCTGGAACAGGTGAGGCACGTCGGTAAACGGTGCCTGCCCGATCCACTGGCTGCCCTCGCCGCCCATCTGCGTCAGGCCGGTGACAGCGCTGTCCTCACGGCCGGACATGGTGACGAGTGTGTGGCAACCGATTCCGCCGCCGCCGATTGAGCCCTCGGGGATAGCGGTGGAACGGTTGTGGGGGCACCCACTGCAGAAGTACGCGGTTCGCTTGGCGGAGAGCACGTTCAGCGACAGCGGTGCCGGGAGGGTGCGCTTGAGCTCGACGTGCGGCTTCAGTACGCGCCGCAACGGGGCGAGCAGCCGGCCTGCGGTCAGTTCACCACTGGCAGGCATGAGCAGGCGGCCCTGGCCGTCACGCTTGCCGATGATGCGAGGAGCATCGTCGGTGCCGTACAGGACTTCCCGGATCTGAGCTTCGATGAACGCGGTCTTGTCCTCGACCACGACGATCTGCTCGAGACCTTCGGCGAACTCCTTGATCTTCTCGCCCACGACGGGGTAGCACATTCCGATGCGAAGGAGACGGATCCCGGCGCGGTGCAGCGCCGCATCATCGACGCCGAGGTCTGCCAGAGCTTGGCGGACGGAGTCGAAAGTTGTACCGGTGGCGGCGATACCGATCTTCGCACCGGAGGGGTTGACCTCGATCACATCGAGATTGTTGGCAGTTCCGTACGCGTGAACAAGATCCCATCGCGGGCCGTACAGATCGGCCTCGGCGATGACACTGTCCGGCGGCGCAGCCATCTGACGCTGCTTGTAGACGAAGGGCTTGCCCTCGAACTGCACTTCCGGAACCACGATGTCGAAGTCCGCGATGCTGCCGTCGATCGTCCAGGCACCGTCGGCGACGTCGGCGACGATCTTCAGCGCTACTACGCAACCGGACACCCGCGAGAGTGCAACGGCGTGCATACCCATCGTGATGATCTCTTCGGCATTGCGCGGAAAGAGAACCGGCACACCCATCGCGGCAAGCGAGCGCTCGCTGACGGCCGGAACCGTGGAGGACTTCGACGCCGGGTCGTCGCCCACCAGCAGGACGACGCCGCCCTTGGGGTTCACGCCGTACATGTTGGCGTGGCGAATGGTGTCGGTAGCGCGGTCGACGCCGGGGCCCTTGCCGTACCAGACGCCGGTCACGCCGTCGTGGGTCGCGGTTCCGGCCGGGAGATCCGTCTGGCTTCCCCATACCGCGGTGGCAGCGAGCTCCTCGTTGAAGCCGGGGATGAAGGTGATGTCGTGTTCCGCGAGAACCTTGGGCATGCCGTGGAGCATCTTGTCGACGCCGCCGAGGGGGCTGCCCTGGTAACCGGAGACAAAAGTGGCAATACGCTTACCCGCCCGGATGTCGCGAACGTGCTGCTCGACGAAACCGCGTGCGATTGCCTGAACACCGGTCAGCAACACCGGTCCCGATCCCGACCGGTACCGATCATCGAGGTCATAGGGCTTGGCCTGGGCTACGCCCGACACCAGTTCAGTCATCGTGGACCACCGTTCCGTCTGCAGTGCATTTCAACTACCGTGCATTTTCAACAACCGCGTAACTCGATCTGTTCAGATGATCGTGGTCGAGGTATGTGAAAGCGTCAACAGAGGCTTGTTCAACTATTCAAATTGGCAATTTGTGAGCCAAATCACGTGACCTAGGTCATCGAATCAATCAGTTGGAGACCCGTTCGTGGCGATACGGCGAAACGGACATAAAACGTTCCCGACAATGCACACCGAGAACTTTCTTGACATTGACGCAACGTCAACTTGCATGCTGAATGAGCACAACCGATCCGAGAGTAGGAACTCCACGTGAGCGAATGGTCCATCCAAGAACTCGCCAAATCCGCCGGTACCACCAGCAGAACGCTGCGCCATTACGGCGATCTCGGACTCCTGGAACCAAGCCGCATCGGCGCCAACGGCTACCGCTTCTACGACGAAGACGCCCTGGTGCGACTGCAACGCATCCTGCTGCTTCGGGAACTCGGACTCGGATTGCCGGCCATCGCCGAAGTCCTCACCGGTGAACGCGACACGGCCGCCGCGCTGCGTACGCACCTCGAACTCCTCGAGCAAGAGCGCACGCGGATCTCGAGACAGATCGAATCGGTCAACAGGACGTTGAACAAGACGAAGAAAGGTGAATCACTCATGCCGGAAGATGTTTTCGACGGGTTCGACCACACCCGATACAAGGACGAGGTCATCGAGCGTTGGGGCAAGGACGCCTATACCAGCGGCGACAACTGGTGGCGGTCGATGTCCGAGCAGGACCGGAAAGCACATCTGCAAGCTCAAGCTGACATCGCAGCGGCATTCGGAAAAGCACTGACAGCGGGCCTACCCGCGGAAAGCGACGACGTCCAGACGATTACCCAGAGACAGTTCGAGTGGATAAAAATCGGTTGGCAGGGAAGGACTCCCAGCGCCGATGCCTTCACCGGACTCGGCCAGATGTACGTCGACGATCCCCGCTTCACTGCAAACTACGACAAGTACGGAGAAGGCACCGCTTCGCTGGTCCGTGACGCGATGAAGATCTACTCCGAGCGCAATTTGCACTGACGTCGATCAGTCCTGCCCACTGCCGAGGAGGTTGTGTCGGTGCGCTGCCGCGACGGCCTCTTCGCGGGAATGCGCACCGAGTTTGCGATACAGGGCTCGCAGGTGACTCTTCAATGTGTTGTTGGATACGAACAACTTTCGCGCTATCTCGCCGATCGGAATGCCGAGACCCAGTTCCACGAGAACGTCCATCTCCCGCTTCGTCAATTGGACTTGAACGATAGCCGCCGGATACATCTGCGGCACTTCGGATTCGAGAAAGGTTGCGACGGCACTGCTCGGGCCCTCGGCCCGCTCTTCCAGTTGCCTGATCAGATCACGCGGTATGGTCGCCAGCGCCGACAGGACACCTGAGGTTTCGAGCAGTCCGCGAGCCTCCTCCCACGGACTGGCGGCAGCGGGGATTCTCCCCAGTTCGCACAGCGCAGCGCATTCGATCAGCAGGGACTCGAGCCGAAACCTCGTGAGATACTGCTCGCTCCAGTCGATTTCGCGACACAGTTCCAATGCCTGTGACGGAGCCCCCGTCAGGAGATGCGCACGAGCGACAGAAACCGTGACAACAGCAAACGTATGTGACGCAGCGACTGATTCCTCCAGCGCCTTGGTACCCTCCCCGGACGCCAACAGAAGATCGATACGCGCCGCGGCGAGAAGTGCGTCACCAAGTGATCGTTCACACGGATTCACGTGCCCGTGCGTTGCCACTGCGCGCTGGAGCGAAATCAGCCCTGAGAACGGATCCGATTGCAGCAGTGCGAATCTGGAGTAAGTGTAGGCCGCGAACGCCCACAGGTCGCCCGGCGGTGTGATCTCGGCGAGCGCGTCCATCGCGGCAGCGCCGGCATTCAGGTCCACGCGATCGCACGCCACCAGTGCCCGCGCGATCGCTCCCCCCATGTGCGAGGGCGGTCCCAACCATCCCGAAACGTCCGGGTGTGTGCTTTCGAGGTGAAGCCAGTCTGTCGCGTGCGCGACGTCCCCGATCAGCGCGGAGTTGAGCGCGGCATTGCCAGCGGCGTGCCGCAGGACGAACTCCGGACCGTGTTCCATCGCACCCTGATAGGCGAGTCGCAATTCCACCGCGGCATCACCGAGGTCACCGGTCAGTTGATGCGAAACACCCCAGATCAGGCGCAGGGCGGGCAGTTGAGACCCCAACGCGCCCAACGACTCGTCACCGAGTCCGTACACGACGTGAGCCAACTTGCGCGTGATCTCGGTAGAGCGTTGGTACTTACCGGATGTTCTCAGCACAACCGATTGGACCGTCCCGACGTTCAACAAGCTGTGCGCATGCGAACTACCACCTATCGCACGCAATTCCGCCGGTTCCGTCGGCAACGAATCGCCGTTGACCAACTGCGGCCGTAGGCGTGATTCGAGCAGGTCACGGCCCACCAGAATCGAAGAGTTCGAACTGAGTACGTCGCCGGGTATGGATTGCAACGCAGTCCGGACCAATCCGGTGTGATCGACCAGAAGATCGGCCCAGTGACGCTCGAGTATGTCGAGCACCCTGGTCCAATGGCGTCCGTCCAAGGCGTAGTGAACGGCACCGGCTATATCCGAAGTCCCGAGAGCGTGATCGACGAGAACCTGGAAGGGATCGTCGAATCCATCCCCTTGTTCGGTCCGTATCTGCATGAATGCCAGTCGAACTGACGGCGCAAAGTACCAGGATGCTTCTCCCTCGGGACCGTCCCGAAAGATCAGACCGAAAGACTCGAGCAAGTCCAGTTTGCCCTCCACGTCAAGATCGTCGGACAAGACACGAGCGATCTCTGGTGTGACGGTGCGGGCGGCGGCGATCGTAGTCGCGAAGTCGAACAACTCGAGCGACTTGCCCGATCGAGGAGCGGTCCGACTGACGTACGCGTGGATCGCCTGGTCCACTCGCTGCTGAACGCGTTCGCGCCCACGACTCGGTTCACTCAGCCCCGCAACCGCACTCAGAGCAACCTTCATCAGCACAGGAACGCCGGCAACACGCTCGCAGATCGAATGGACGATGCCCGAGGGAAGGTGGATCCCTGCCTCCGCGAACAGAACTGTGGACTCGTCGAGCGTGTACCTGAGGTCGTTCGCGCACAGGTACTCGTCCACGCGGACGTCCTCGAGTAAGTCCGTCGCAGACCGATCCTGCAGCGTGACGATTACTTTCAATCCGGGAAGCCGCACGATCAGATCCACGATTCGGCGTCCCACCTCGTCACCCTCAACCAGGTCGATGCGGTTGAACACCAACACGAATGGAGTGGGCGACGAGTCGAGTAGTGATTCGATTGCCCCCACCGGATCCTCGCGCATTCGTGGCGGGGCCTCGAGTGATTCCAGAGAATCTTGAATCACTGCGAGCGCAGTGTTCCAGTACTCGAGGGGGGTCATCCGATTCGATGGCGCCGGCACCCAGACAACTGGTCTGATGGGCATGTGCCCGAGAGTCGTGAGCCACAACGCGGCGAGGTCCGTCTTCCCGAACCCACGCGGCGAATCGATGACCGTCAATCCCGCTGAGCGTTCCATCAACCCGAGCAGACGAGGACGAATCGCCGTGGCTCCACGCCCGGCGAGCCGTCTTTGCAGCGTGCCCCGTCCTCGAGGATTTCGCTTTGCTCGAGATAGCTGCGACCGATTCGAAGTGGATGTCATGATGGCCGACAAACGAGCAGTCGATCCCCGCCGAACTCGAGATTTCGTTCGAGCATCGAACTCCCAACCTGTCCACCCATAACGAACAACATAGACAGAATCACCGCGACACGCGAGCACTGGCCGTCTCACAAATACGCCCGATTTGTCTCATTATGTGGGCTCGGTCACTATTGACGTTTATTTGCGGGAGAGTGACTGCGACCTGCGGGATCTGACATATCATGCCCGCGTGCCGATGAATTCCGCCCGCATTCGCGTGTCGACTCGATCGGTGGACCCTGCGGACGCCAACGACTTCTGGCGTGTCGTCACGCGTCCGTTCTTCGTCACCGAGCCGATAGGCGCCGACACGCCCCTCCAAGGCTCGATCTCCGCCCTGCCTATCGGGACCTCGCTGATCGGTGAAACGACCTTCAACGCGCAGAAGTACAACCGCAGCAAAGTTGTGATCGCCGAGAGCGGACTCGACGATCAGTACATGATCCAGGTCGTCCTCGGCGGACAGGTCAGTGGTGACGCCGACGGAGTGGATTTTGTCGCCCGCCCTGGGGACATCGCGTTCTTCGACCTCGGGCGAACCTGGACTGCTGACGTCGAAACCGAGGCGACCGGACGCACCATCACACTCCTGGCGCCGCGCTCCCTCGTCGAAGCGGAGTCGAAGGGTCGATCTCTACACGGGACGGTACTGCGCGGAGTTCCTGCCGTCGTGCTCGCTCAGTGCATGCAAGCGGTCGTACTCGCGCTACCGCATCTCGATCCCGATGCTGCGGCCGGCTACGAGGACGTCGTCGCTTCCCTCCTGCGTGTCAGTTTGGGTATCGCCGAACCTGATCTGTCGCCGCGGCTCGATCACTCGCTCCGCGATCGTGCGTACGCCTACATCGCCGAGCATCTCTCGGAGACCTGGCTCGGCCCGACGAGCATGTGCGCAGCATTGTCGGTCTCCCGAGCACAGCTCTACCGCGCATTCGCATCCGACGGCGGAATTGCTCTTGTCATACGGCGCAAGCGCCTCGAACTCGTCTACCGCGAGTTGACCAGAGCCGAGATGTCGAACGAAACGATCGACGCGTTGGCCCTGCGATGTGGCTTCACCTCGAAATCCCAATTGGCGCGCGCGTTCAAAGACTTCTACGGGATGACTCCGAGCCAAGCTCGTACCGATGGCAGGCGCACGATCGGGGACCCGTCGATCGCACGGCTGCACCGTCGACTCGAGTTCTTCAGCCCCTGAATCCGAAATACTCCACAGCCTCGGGATCGCGCCTGTGTTCTAGTTGTTCCATGAGCTGGGTCGACAAGGATTTCCGACATCCTTGATCGTACTGGCGGTCATCGCCGCAGTTACGTACGTGTTCTCCTACCTGCTCGCCCCCGCCCAGGCCTCCCAGACCCCGTAAGAACCTCTGCTTCATCACGATTCGGCCTCCGAACCGCGGTGGAGATCAATAACTCCTTGCCAGGCAGCGAGCTCAGATCACTTCAGCTGGAAATGAACCGGAGAACAAACTGCTCGATGCCTTCCGAAATGACTTTGGTCAGCGCAGTGAAGTCGTTCGACCAACGTTGAATATCCAAGCTGCTCATTACTTTCCTCCGGTCTACGACCCGGTGCCTGTGACCGCACAACGTATGCGAGGCATCGGTCGTGCATTAGAACTATCTGCGAAAATGCGGTTTCCGTTACCGCTGGACCGACCGAACAGCGACGCAGGTTCACTCGAACCTGATATTGCAAATTCGTCGAACGGTTGCATCAACGCCGAGCAGAGTTCGAGCGAAAAGCGCTATCCACCAAAAGTATTAGCTTGAAAGAACTACGATTCACTCGATCCCTGGACACACGACACTCGACGCGCCGACTTGCGATAGGGGCGAGTTGGCAGGCAACAACCGGGACAAAGCCATCCGACGATCATGCACGAAATACGGCCACGCCACTGCAGGAATTATTCGAAGTCTCCCAAGGGATCGGCTCTGCTCACTCACTTCGCTGATTTCGCCTGGCGACGATGGCGAAGTTCAAAGGGATCCGCGGAGAGTGGCTCGGCAGAGTCCATCCGTTGGCGCATGGAACGAGTTCGGGGAAGGCCGGCCAGTCCATGTAGGGAAGTTCCGAAACTGATTCGATATGAAGACCCACATCCAGCAAGGAACCAATGACCTCGCCTAGGTCGTGGCGCCATTCGTGGTTGGCGGTGTGCGCTATCTGTCTGTCGGAGTTCCCGGTATAGGTCGCCGAGTCTTCGTACGATCGCATGCCGCCTCCGGAGAGGTAGTCGTCGGTGATCATCCACGGCTCGAATGCCATTGCGCCGAGGATCGGATGATCGTCCCGGATCTGAAACACCCCACCCGGCTCGAGGAGGTCGTGGATCGACTGGGCCCAGGTGGCGAGTTCCGGCAACCAGACGATTGTCCCGGCGCTGGTGACGATCGTGTCGAAACGTCGGTCGATCAGCGTCGAGGCGAATCGCGCATCACCTTCCACCCACGTGATCTCGCGGTCGTCGGCCTTCGCGATACGCGCTGCGTGGCGCAGAGAGTTGGGCGAAAGATCGAGCCCGTGCACCTCCACCGCACCAAGGCGCGCCCAGGAAATGGTGTCGATACCAATGTGACACTGCAAGTGTAGGAGCGAGCGATCCCGCACTCCCGACGCCGGCAGATGCGTAGACAGACTCGACAGATCGTTCTGCACGACTCTGGAAATGACCGCTCTGTCGGCGAGAAACCCTCCGACGTCATACATTTCGGAGCGCACATGCACCTCGGCACGATCGTCCCAATTCGACCGGTTGCCGGCGATGGCTTCTGCCTCGTGCTTCGCTTGGCCCTCGTGCACCATTGACCCTCCGCCATCGACTTGAAGTGTCTTTTTAACACGTCTGTGTTCGTGTTCGCGTTCCAGTTTTCGAAGGGCTGTGGTTTTCGAATCAGACGGTCACTTCTTCGGCAGGTTTCCCCTCGTGGCTCGCCGCGCCGAAGACGGCTACGGCGACGGCGCCCGCGATCGCTCCGACGAATCCGACGATGGCAAGCCATTCCAGGCCCGGTCGCGACGCGTCGCCGAGCACCACGACGCCGACGATTCCCGGAACGACCGTCTCGCCTACAACCAGTGCCGCTGTCGCTCCGTTGACGGATCCCAGTTGCAACGCCACCGTGTGCAGATAGAAACCGCCCAGGCCCGAGACGAGGATTGCCCAGCCGGCCGGATCGCGGAGCATCGTGCCGATTTCGAACGGATCGATTCCGTAGACCACGCGTACGGCAATGGCCAGACAGCCGAACAACACACCCGAGATCAACCCGGCGACAACTGCTGCGCGTGAGCCCAACCATCGGATCAAACCGATACCGATCGACAAGATCAACGCCGAGCCCACCAGGACACCCCAGTGGACGACGTCGTTGGAACTCCCGCCGCCCGCGTGACCGGAAGACAAACCGAGCAGCAGGAGCGATCCGATCACCGCGGCGATCGCGAACCAGTCGCGACGATGCAACTGGATGCCCAGGACCACGGTCCCCAGCACTGCCGTGATGACGAGATTGGCACTGACCACTGTCTGCGACAAGAACAGTGGAATGAGCCGCGCGGAGATGGCACTACCGGCGAATCCGACCGCATCGAGCACGGTGCCCAGGATGAACGACGCCGTCAGCGCGGCGGCGAACGTCGAACGCAAGGTCGGGCCACCCGTCGCCGTCACGTGTCCGGCCTCGCCTCGCTGCTCGGCGGCAGCTGCCGACTTGCGCGCGCCGTACGCCTGCAACACCGACGCCACGCCGTATCCGACGCACGCCACGATCGCGGCAATCAGTCCGATCAGCATCGAAATTCCACACGAAGTTCATGGGCAATGGTCATAGAGATAGACCCTGCCCTATTTTCCCAGGCCTGACATCACCCTCAGGTATTCGAACAAGTGCTACCCGAGAAGTACACCGACCGACCCTGACCGGTACCTGGGGACACCCCGACCCCTAGTGGAATTGCTTGAGAGCCCTGATCTTGTTCATGACGTCGAGTGCCGCCACCTTGTACGCCTCGGACAGTGTCGGATAGTTGAAGACGGCGTCGACAAGGTATTCGACGGTCCCGCCGCACCCCATCACCGCTTGGCCGATATGCACGAGATCCGTTGCACCCGAGCCGAAGATATGAACGCCGAGCAGTTTCAGGTCATCCGTCGACACCAGGATCTTGAGCATCCCGTAGGTGTCGCCTGCGATCTGCCCGCGCGCGAGTTCACGGTATCGGGAAACCCCGACCTCGTACGGCACCGATTCCTTGGTCAGATCGACCTCGGTGGCGCCTACGTACGACACCTCGGGAATCGAGTAGATGCCGATCGGCTGCAGATCCATCAGCTTCGCGCCTGGTTCGTCGAAGGCGTGGTAGGCCGCGAGTCGACCTTGATCCATCGACGTCGCCGCCAACGCCGGGAAGCCGATGACGTCACCGACGGCGTAGATGTGTTCGACCTTGGTGCGGAAATTGTCGTCGACGTAGATGCGGCCACGTTCGTCGGCTTCGAGCCCGGCGTTCTCCAGCGCGAGTGGCGCTGTGAGGCCTTGCCGTCCCGCCGAGTACATCACGGTCTCGGCGGGAATCTGCTTGCCGCTGCGCAGCGTCGTAAGTGTTCCGTTCGCCCCGACGTCGACGGCCGTCACTTCTTCACCGAATCGGAAAGTGACCGCCAGATCGCGTAAATGGAACCGAAGCGATTCGATGACCTCGGGGTCACAGAAGTCCAGCATCGACGTTCTCTTCTCGACGACGGTGACCTTGGTGCCGAGTGCCGCGAACATCGACGCGTACTCGATACCGATCACTCCCGCGCCCACCACGACCATGGTGGTCGGGATGGAGGTCAGATCGAGGATTCCGTCGGAGTCGAGCACCCGGTGACTGTCGAAGGACACCCCCGCCGGGCGGGCAGGCAACGTTCCGGTCGCGATCACAACGAATTTCGCCGTGATCGTCATCTTGTCTCCGCGCGAGGCGTCCTCGACGAGGATGGTGTGCTCGTCGACGAACGAGCCGACCCCTACCAGCAATTCGACGCGGTTACGCAGGAGCTGAGATCGCACGACTTCGATTTCTTTGGTGATGACATGCTGGGTTCGCGCCAGCAGGTCGGCCGGAGTGATGTTCTCCTTGACGCGGTAACTTGCGCCGTACAGTTCGCGTTGGTTCATCCCGGTGAGGTAGAGAACCGCCTCGCGCAACGTCTTCGACGGAATGGTGCCGGTGTTGACGCACACTCCCCCGAGCATGTTGCCCTTCTCGACCATCGCTACCCGTTTACCCAGCTTGGCCGCCGCGATGGCGGCCTTCTGCCCACCCGGGCCGGAGCCGATCACAACCAGGTCGTATTCCATCGGATCAGTCATCGCTTACAAATACCGTCTGCATACGACCGGCAGATGCCGAGCATGTCAATACTCGGTGAACAATCCGCGCGCCGAACGGGCACGACGGCTGTACACGAACCCTGTTGCAATTAAAAGAGATACAGTCAAACACTTACGAAAATTGCTACACACGAACATATTCCGACATTCGCATGCGCACATTCTTCGCCGTCCGACGGAGTTCACAACGGTCTGTTGAAATTTGTTTCACCCCAGAGTGATTGATCGATCAACTGACAGGTGACCAGGGCAGTAAACCGGATGTCCAGTATTCGAATTGTCCGAAATAACGAGCAGAATGTTCCTCGTCACATCCCGGACCGAAGCAGTTGCGCGGAGCCTCAGGTCGCGTTCTACTTGCCTTGACTAATCATCTGTCACTCTCGGTTACAAACATCCGCCCCGTTCACGATCCCCACCTTTCGCCATCTCGAGAGATCAGGTTTCCCAATGGAATTCACGGAACTTGCCGACTATCCCCTACCTCCTGGGACCGTCACCGAGTGGACTCCTGCCGCAGTGAATCCGCCCGAACTGTGGCCTGTCGACCAGCGTCCCGCCAGCTACATACACGAAGCACACTTGAAACATGCCGAGCAGGCGAAACGGCAGGCGCACCATCACAACGACGGATGCACTCCGTCGTGGCTGGGCACCTCGTTTCGCATCCACGACCGACTCGACCGAAGGATCTGGGCGGCCACTCTCGATCACTGGATCGATCGCCACGAAGTGCTCCGAACACGAGTCGCCATGGAGGGCGAAGCGATAGTCCGACGCACCGCGGGTCCCGGGGACGTCCGAATTCTGGGTAACGAAGTCGGACATCTTGCGTCCTCGATGTCCGTCTTCACGCATCTGCAGCAACTGCTCGACCGGTCGACCGATCCACTTGTGTGGCCTGCGTACCAGTTCGCGACGATTGAAGGTCCCAACCATTTCACCGTGGTCTTTGCCGCTGATCATGCTCTGCTGGACGGATATTCGGTGGCGTTGACCGCGCACGAACTGCAGACGATCTACCGTTCGTCGAGCGAGGGAAGCCCTCCCTCGCCGCCGGAGACCGGAAGCTACATCGACTTCGGCACCAGGGAACGAGATCTCGTGGGACACGCGGACTGCTCTCACCCGGCGGTGCAGACGTGGCGCGAGTTCTACGCGCAGGGCGAGGCTCCGCTCTTTCCAGCGCTGCCCGAACCGGTCGCCGGACGCCGAGTCCCTCAGCAGAGCCTGTCCGCCTGGCTTCTGAGCGCCCGGGGAGCCGAACGCCTGGCAGAAGCGAGCAAGCGCAGCAACCAAGGATTCCTGGCCGCGATACTCGCGTGCGCGGCCAAGGTGACCGGCGATCTCACCGGTGCAGACGAATTCCGCGTCGTGGTGCCGCAACACACCCGTTCGGAGCTTCGATGGGCCGCGTCGCTGGGATGGTTCATCGGTGTTGTGCCGGTGAGGATTCCGATTACCCCCGCAGCAACCGTGAGCGATCTGGCCAAGGTTGCCGGCACGGAGATGCGACGCGTCCGCCCCGCAGCGGCCCTGCCGTACTCGAAAGTGTGCGAGCTGATCGACTCCCCGCAGCACCTGCCGTTCGTGCTCTCGTACATGGACGTTCGTCACGTTCCTGGTGCCGAGCAATGGACGAGCTGGCAGACCAGAGGCCTTCGTAGTCGCGATCATTCGGGAACCGACGTCTACATCTGGCTCACACGGACTCCCGAAGGGCTCAATCTGGCCATACGCCACCCAGGCAACGCGCGCACAAGCCGCCACATCCATCAGTTCGCGGGACTCCTACGCCGCGAAATGGAGGACTTTGCCTTCTCGACCGACACATGCTCACCTCCGACCAACACCGCTGTACCGATCAATACCGCTGCACCGATCGAGGAGAACTCTCATGGAAATGACACCCATCGATCTCTGGGCACCGAAAGCCGGGACGCTCACCGAGTTCAGGCCTACTGAGCAGTCCCTGACGGCAGCATCTCGAGCACCACTGAGCGACCAACCTCTCTCGTTCCTCCAAGAGGGACACATTCGTAYCGCCGATCACAAGCGCGCACAAGGCGTCGACTGGTCACCGTGGATCGGATTCACGTTCACTCTGCCCGGTGATCTCGATCGGGAGGCACTGCGTCGGGCTGTCCAGGCGTTTGTCTTGCGGCACAACACACTTCACAGTTGGTTCGAGGTGAGACCATCCGAAGATCCTGGCGGCAGCGGGGTCATCGACCGTCATGTGGTGGATGAATCGACGATCGAACTCGCGCCGCACAGCGTCGGTTCCCTGAACACGACCGATGCGGTTCGCGAGCATGTCAGCCGAAGTTTCGCAGGCGATACCAGCCCACTGCAATGGCCTTCGTTCACCAGTGGCGCCGTCGAGCACGGCACCGGCGCCGGTTTCACCATCTACTACGGCGTCGATCACTCGCACACCGACGGCCTGTCGCTGATGCTGGGCGTCGAAGAACTTCGTGCGCTGTACATCGCCGAAAGCGCCGGCATCGACGCTCAACTTCCCTCTCCCGGTAGCTACGTCGAGTACAGCGGCGAAGAACAGGCAGCGGCGAAGAACCTCGACCTAGCCGCAGAACCTGTGCAGCAATGGATTTCGATTCTCGCCGCCAACGCCGGACAACTCCCGACGTTCCCCCTCGACCTCGGCGTCGCGCAGGGCGAACAGACCCGGTCGACCCGCACACATATCGACGTTCTCGACAGCGACGAGTCAGCCGCGTTCGCAGCGCTGTGCAAGTCCAATGGCGTCGGATTCTCCACGGGGATCTTCGCAGCCCTCGCCCTCACCGAGATCGAAGTTGCTGACAGAGCGAACTACTTCGCGCTCAACGCAGTCGGTACTCGTTCCGATCCGAGATACCTGTTTTCTCAAGGCTGGTTCATCAATCTCGTCCCGGTCTCGTTCACGCTGAGTGGTGTCACCACCTTCACCGATGCACTCCCCCTTGCTCACGCTGCTCGCGCAGCCGTGAAGGGACTCGCGGACGTGTCCATTCACTCGGTGATCGCCCAGGCGTCGAAGTTGACCGGATCCGACATCGGCGGAACCTCGGTCCCGCCGATGGTGTCGTACATCGACATGCGCCTGATTCCAGGTGCCGAGCACCACGACGAACTCGAAGCGCGCGCACTTGGTGGGCCAGGAACGACGGGTGATCTGTCGATGTGGATCAACCGGAAGGAAGACCGTACGTACGTGATGGTCAGTTTCCCCGATACCGAGCAAGCGCACACATCGGTGGATCGGTACCTTCGACACCTCCGCAACGTCCTGAGAACGGTCGCCGATACCGGCGACTACCGTGTCGTTCGTCAGGTGGATGCACGTCAGGAAGTGGAGACCGCCTGATGCACATCACCTTTCTCGACAGGTTCGAGGCACGGCCGGGCCGCATCCTGCAGTGGACGCCGAGCGAAATCTCCACCGGATCGACGTATCCGGTTCCTCCGACCTCGAATCAGCAGCTGCATCTTGCCGGGAGCCGCGGCGATACGACTTGGCTCGCCGCCACTTTCGACGTTCCCGGCCCGATCGACACGGACGCACTCCGGGCCAGCTTCGAGGAATGGACGTCCCGTCACGACGCCCTGTCGTGCTCGTTCTCCCAGGCCGAAGAAGCGGATGAATCCTCGGCGCTGTTCGTCGACGTCGCCGATGTCGTCGATCTGCGCCTCCGTGAGGAAACAGTGGCGGACGCGCGAACGCCGGAACAGGTGCGAAAACTCTTGGGCGAGCGCTTGGATCGATGGTGCAATCCTTTTGCGTTTCCCGCCTACTTTCTCGGGGCCATCACCCGCGAGGACCAGTCGACAGTGATCTGCGGATTCGACCATGCCATCTGCGACGGCTGGTCCATGAGCATCGCAATTACCGAGATCAGCACTCTGTATCGTGAATACACGCGGGCGGAACGTAATCCGATCGCGTCGGATCTCTTGCCCGAGCCCGGGAGTTTCCTCAACTACTGCTTCCGTGAATCGGCAACCGCGGATCCAGAGCCCGGCGACCACCGCATTGCGGGGTGGCGGTCCTTCCTTCGAGCTTGCGGGGGTGACACTCCCCATTTTCCCGTAGATCTGGGGCTGCCCGCCGGGACCATGTCGCCCCAGGGCACAGACACCCGAATGCTCCTCGACGCCGACGAAGCAGAGCTGTTCGACCAGAACTGCGCCGATCATCGACACTCGTCGTTCGGTGCGATTCTTGCGTCGATCGGTTTGGCCACAACACAATTGACCGAAAAGCGAGACACACGCCTTCTATTCCCTGTTCACACGCGTCGGGAACCGCGGCACAACCACACCTTCGGCTGGCTGGTGGCCAATGCACCCATGACCGTGACGAGCATGGATGATCTTCACAGCACTGCTCGGGCAGTCAATCTCGCTTTCCACGAGGCACTTTCACTGTCGTCCGTGTCGTCGAGACAAGTGTTGAGGAGCTTGGGACCCGAGGTTTCGCCCACTCGCCGAGACATCTTCTCGGTGTCCTACGCCGACTACCGGACCATGCCCGGTGGATCTCGCCCCCGCGAATCACGGCCCGGCGACTCACAACCTGCGCCGATCAATCCGCAGCAACTCAGTCGCGTGTCGAGCGCCGACGACGTTCAGTTCTGGTTCTCACGCACCCACGACGGGCTGGCAGTGCGCACCCGATTTCCAGCACCCGCGGCCCAGGCAGTGTTCGCCTTCCTCGGGTGCGTATCCGAGATTCTGTCGACGCCGTAACCAGACGGCTGTGCATCCGCAGATCTATTTGACACTTCTTTGTTGTGCACAACTTAACTGTGCGCTACAGTTGCTCTCGTGACCAACCCACTCGCTCTCGAACGCCAGGTCTGCTTCGCCCTCTATTCGGCGTCGCGGGCCACTACGGCCGCGTACCGGGCAATGCTCGACGACCTGGGAATCACGTATCCCCAGTACCTCGTCCTGTTGACACTCTGGGAACGAGACGGCCGGGGCGTGCGTGAGATCTGTGAGGCACTCGATCTCGATACCGGAACTCTGTCGCCGCTGCTCAAGAGGCTGGAGGGTCTGGGATTCATCGAGCGCCGCCGCCTCACCACGGACGAGCGTCGCGTCGAGATTCACCTGACCGAGGCGGGTTCCACCTTGCGCAGCAAGGCCGAGGACATCCCGGCCAAGCTCGCAGGCGCCACTGGTCTGAGTAACGACGAACTCACCGAACTCCGAGACGTTCTCACTCGTCTCGGTGAGTCACTTCAAGCATCCAACGCCCACTCCGACGGAAAGAAGAAGTCATGAACATCGTCTACACCGCAGAAGCACTTGCCACCGGCGAAGGCCGCAACGGTCACGCTCGCACTTCGGACGGACGCCTCGATCTCGGCCTCGCCATTCCCAAGGAAATGGGTGGCAGCGGCGAAGGCACCAACCCCGAGCAACTCTTTGCCGCCGGATACGCAGCATGCTTCCACTCCGCTCTGCAGATGGTCGCCCGCGCCGAGAAGGCCAACGTGGCTGATTCCGCAGTCGGTGCGCGGGTCGGCATCGGCCCCAACGGCGCAGGAGGCTTCGGACTTGCTGTGACGCTGGAGGTTTCACTCCCCCATCTGCCCCATGATCAGGCCGTCGAGTTGACGGAGAAGGCGCACCAGGTGTGCCCGTACTCCAATGCAACTCGCGGCAACATCGAGGTCACCCTCGAAGTAAGTAAGGACGACGAATGAGCACCACCACTGTCAGCCGGGAAATCCGTCTCGCTTCACGCCCGAACGGTTGGCCAACCTCGGAGAACTTCGCCACCGCCGAAGTAGAACTCCCCGAACTCGAAGACGGCCAGATCCTGGTCCGCAACATCGCCATCTCCGTCGACCCGTACATGCGCGGCCGAATGAACGACGTGAAGTCCTACCTTCCGCCGTTCCAGGTCGGTGCGCCGCTCGACGGTGGTGCTGTCGGCGAGGTCGTCGAATCCAAGTCGGCTGATCGCGCTGTGGGCGACGTTGTCGTCCACGGCCTCGGATGGCGTKAATACGCCATCCTCGACGGATCCGCAGTGACTCCGGCCGACACGTCCATCGCGCCGGCGACGGCCTACCTGGGTGCCCTCGGCATGACTGGCCTCACCGCGTATGCCGGCCTCACCGCGGTTGCGGAGTTCAAGGAAGGCGATACCGTATTCGTCTCCGGCGCAGCCGGTGCCGTCGGATCGCTCGTCGGTCAGATCGCCAAGTTGCTTGGAGCGAAGCGAGTAATCGGCAGCGCCGGTTCACCGGCGAAGGTTGCCCGACTTCTCGAACTCGGATTCGATGCGGCATTCGACTACCACGACGGCCCGATCACCGAACTGCTCGCCGCTGCCGCCCCTGAGGGCATCGACGTGTACTTCGACAACGTCGGTGGCGAGCATCTCGAAGCCGCCATCGATGCCATGAACCAGGGTGGCCGGATTGCCTTGTGCGGAGCCATCGCTCAGTACAACACCACCGAGAAGCCCACCGCTCCCCACAACCTGGCACTGGTGATCGGCAAGCAGCTCACACTGCGCGGATTCCTCGTGGGCGGCTACCGTCACCTCGGTGGCGAATTCCGCACCCACATGGCAGGGTGGCTCGCCGACAACAAGATTCAGTGGGACGAGACCATCGTCGAAGGCCTGGAGAATGCACCGCAGGCTTTCATCGACCTGATGCGGCCACCTTCATATCTGAATCAGATCCCGAACGAGACTCCGGTCAACTTCTCCGACAGCGTCCACAAGCCCGAGGCTGTCTTCGAATCGTGTGACTTCTTGTTCGACCCCACGACCTTCGGATAACCTCGCTGCTCGAACGGACCGTCCGGTCCGATGTAACTGCCACCGAAGGCATCCGGTGCGGTTGCCGCCCACAGTTCGGGAAGGGCACCCATCTCCGCAGACTGCGCGAAGATCGAATTGCCGATTCCCATCAGCTTGTCCTGGATCGACTCGGTGTGCCCCTGCAGGTTCGTCGACGCGTATCCCGGATGCGAAGCGAGCGCTTTGAGCGAAGAACCCGAGGCCGCAAGCCTGCGTTGAAGTTCGTACGTGAACAACAAATTGGCAAGCTTGGACTGCCCGTAGGCCAACCAGCGGTTGTACTTCCGACGCTCGAAATTGAGATCGTCCAAATCGACAGTTCCGAGCTGATGCAGGGCACTGGACATCGTCACGACACGGTCGGTGAGCTTGTCCTTCAGCAATCCGGTCAACGCGAAGTGCCCGAGATGGTTTGTGCCGATCTGCATTTCGAATCCGTCGACAGTCCGGTGGAACGGAACCGCCATCACGCCGGCGTTGTTCACCAGGACGTCGACCTTCTCCGTTGCGTCGGCAAAGGCTCGTACCGACGACAGATCCGAGAGGTCCAATTTGCGGACAACCGCGTTGGGTCCGATCTCGGCGGCTACGGCGTCGGCCTTCGTGGTGTCACGACAGGCGAGGACGACGTCGGCCCCGGCTTTGCCAAGCGCCCGTGCGACTACCTCACCCAGCCCGCTGTTCGCCCCCGTGACGACAAATGTGCGGCCGGTCTGATCGACTACGTCTTCTGCGGTCCATTTGGTCATGCATTCCAGCGTACGTGCCTTACCCGCCGGTAGGGAGGGGTCGCTTTTCTGTCATCGCTTGCGTTTGGCGCGGATCGGCTTTGCACCCGGCAGCGGCGGTGCTGCAGCCACCCTGGGCGACTGGGGCGCAGTCACTCCGGGTGTCGGCGACGATTCAGCTTCCTTCTGCTCCGCCGCGATCCGGCCGTAGACCAAATGCTGTTGTCCCAGCGTCCAGCAGTTGTTACTCACGAAATACAGCAGGATCGCCACGGGCGCGAAAGCACCGAAAGCGATCACACCCACCGGAAACACCCACAATGCGAGCTTGTTCATGATCGCTGTTTGAGGGTTGACGGTTCCGGTGACCACTTGGCGCGCGATGGACGCCCGCGACGTGAAATGTGTAGCGACGGCGGCGAAGATCATCAGCGGTACGGCAACCAGAATGATGGAGATACGGCTGACGTCGCCGAACGCTTCCAGTTGCGCTGCCGGACTCGAAATCATGGCGGACAACGGCGCGCCGAACAGTTTGGCGTCGAGAAACGACTGCACGTCCGAGGCACTGAAGAAGTAGTTGGCCGTATTCGCGTTGTCCGCCACCGACATCGGTTCGGTCGGGCTCAGAAACGGGACGTGCGATGCCGCTCCAGTCCGATTGAACGATCGCAGGACGTGATAAAGGCCGATGAACACCGGTGCCTGAACGAGCATCGGCAGACAGCCGAGCAACGGACTGTAGTTGTGTTCCTTCTGCAGCTTGGCCATCTCGACAGTGAGTTTCTGCCGGTCACCCGAATACTTCTTCTGCAACGCCTTGATCTGAGGTTGCAGCTTCTGCATCACCAGTTGGGTGCGGACCTGCTTGACGAAGGGTTTGAACAGCAAAGCCTTGAGCGTGAAGACCAGAAATACGACCGACAACGCCCATACGACGCCGTTGTCGGGTGATCCGGAGATCAGTGAAAAGACCTTGTGCCAGAACCAGAGGATTCCGGACACGGGGTAGTAGACAAAATCGAGCATGACGAATGAACCTCACCGAGAGGCACGCTCACAGGAGATGAGAGCGCGGGAATGGTCGTGGACGCAAGACGTCTGACCGACCTACGACGAGTTCACTCCCGCCGACGGCCGATCTACAGACCGATTCCCGGAGCTCGAGGCTGTGGACGGCCGGGCGCGTCCGGGCTGCTCTGCCTGCGGAAAGCGCCACGCAGGCAGCGTTCGTCATCAGAGGGGCCAGTGGCCGAAACCGCGCACAGCTGCAGAAGTTCGTACTTCGACGACGTTGCGAGGGCTGCGACCACGAAGACGGCAATCGCAGTTCCCAGCACCGCGGCGCTACCCGACGATCCAAGCGGAGGCACGGCGAGAAGAGCGATGAACGGCAGCAGAAGCAGCAACAGTGACCGTGTCACCGTTCCCGTGCTCCGCTGTTGCATGACTGCGAGAGTACAGAACATCTGCCGAATCCAGCTAGACGCTTGCCTCACGTACTTGTTCGCGCAGCCATTTGTGTGCTGGATCGTGGTCCAGCCGACCGTGCCACTGTTGGTGGATGGTGACGGCCGGTAGTTCGGTCGGCACCGCAAACCAGGCGACATCGAGGCGAGCGGCAAAGTATCGGGCAAGCCTTTCCGGCACCAGTGCAACGAGATCGCTGTCGGCCGCCATGAGCGCCGCCGCAACGGGCGAGGCAACCACCGCGATCACCCGCCGGCGCATTCCGACTGCGGACAACGCGTCGTCGATCGGTCCGTGTGTCCGGCCACGTCTGGATGTCGAGACATGTGGATGCTCACACAACTGCGCGAGTGTCGGCTGAGCCGTGCGGGCCAACGGCGACGACTTCGATACCAAGCCCACATGACCCTCTCGGTAGAGAATCTCACTGCACACATCAGAGGACGGCAACGGATCAGCGCCGATATCGAGATCGATCGAACCGTTCCGCAGCGAGTCGACGTCCTCGTTTCCCTCTCCGACACAACGGATTACAGCGTTCGGCGCTTCCGCCGCGAAACGCCTGACCAGAGCCGGGGTGAGGCTGGCCGCCGTGCCCTCGTTGATTCGGATCACGAAAGTCCGCTCGAGCTCTGCTGGTTCGAAGTTCTTGCGGTCGATCAACAGGCCTTGCGCCCCTTCCAGGAGCGATCGGACCTGAGGTGCTGCACGCAACGCAAAGGGCGTCGGTACCAACCCACGCCCGGCACGAACAAAGATCGGGTCACCCATCGCACGCCGGAGACGCCCCAAAGCCCTACTGGTWGCCGGTATCGACAAGTTCAATCGCTCGGCCGCGCCGGTGACACTGCCCTCCGCTACCAGAGCGTCGAACACTCTCAAAAGATTGAGGTCCATATCCATCGCCATAGTTGCACCATACGCAACTATCTACTGCAATCTTTGCAGTAGACGCACGTTACCGAGATCCCTACTGTCGTTTCAGTAGCCGAATTGGCTGTCGATCAACAACTCCCGCAATAGAACAAATTTCCGCAAAGAGGTGCGTCTTGTCCACATATACTTCGATACCGACGGAGGGTCGGGCGAACTCGGACGCGCGACAAGGATTGGTGCTCGCAACGTTGTGCGCGGTCACCGTCCTCGTTATTGCGTTCGTCGCGGCCATCAACCTGGCAGTTCCGCTCCTGACGTCCGGTTCTCTGCATCCTTCCTCGACGCAGCTTCTATGGATCGTCGATTCCTACGTCACGGTCTTCGCCTGTCTGGTGATCCCCTGCGGGGCACTCGGTGATCGCTTCGGACGCAAAGGGGTGCTGACCATCGGGTTGATCCTCTTCGCAGCAGGCGCCGCCGTGTCCGCGAGTTCCCCCACAGTGGCGGTGATGCTGATCGGCCGCTGCGTCACCGGAGTCGGAGCCGCCTGTGTTCTGTCGAACAGCCTCGCAATCCTCATGCACGCGACTCCCCCACAGAAGCGTCCTCGCGCAATTGCCATTTGGGCATCGTCGACCGGATTCGGCGGCGTGGCAGGGAATGTCGGTGGTGGCGCGCTTCTGCAGACCGGGTCCTGGCGCTGGTTGTTCGTCGCCGTCGTACCCATCGCGTTGGCAGGTGCTGCCGCAGTCGCCAACCTTGCTCCTCGCACCCCTCGAAATCACCGCGGTCTCGACCCCGTCGGAACCGTCTTGCTGACGGCGGCGACGTTCGGGTTGCTGGTCGGCGTCATCGAAGGACCCGAAAGTGGTTGGGGCAGTACTACGGTGATCACAGCGTTCGTCGCGTCGGCGTCGCTTTATGCGGCATGGATCATCGTCGAACTCCGCGTCGAGCAACCCTTGCTGGATCCGCGGTTGTTCCGCCTTCCTCTGCTTCGCGCGGGATGCCTGGGAATGACCGTCGCGTTCTTCGGTCTGTTCGCACTGTTCTACGTCAACGCATCATTTCTGCAGTACGCCAAGGGATTCAGCGTTCTCACCACCGGCCTGGCGGTGATACCGCTGACCATTCCACTGCTGTTCGGTGCTCGCTTCGTGCCGCTGATCTCGGCTCGTCTGGGTTCCACCATCACCGTGGCGGCAGCATTCGCGTTCATCGGGGTCGGCATGTTCGGGCTGTCGACCAGCACAGCCCACACTCCCTATATCGCCTACGCGTTGTGGCTCGTCGTCATCGGCATCGGCGCGGCAGCCGCGCTCCCCGTATTGACTCACGACATCGCGGACTCGCTGCCCCTCGAACAGGCAGGCGTCGGTTCCGGACTGCAGGCGACGGCACGAGAATTCGGCAGCGCCTTGGGCGTCGCCGTCATCGGCACCATCTTGACCAGCCGTTTCATCAGCGCATTGCCCGACTCGATGCGCAATGGAGACGGCGCCGCGCCGCGCACGGTCGCAGACGGACTCGAGATGGCCGACACTCCCCTCGCTCACGACGCCGTCCTGAGTGCCTTCACCACCGGCGCGGACAGCGCCGTGCGCGTCATCGCGGTCATCACCCTGATCGCCGGCTGCCTGGTCACTGCGCAATCCGCGTGGTCGAACAGAACGCGAACGAAGGAGACAGAACAGGCGCACTGACAGCGCGTCCGTCCAGTGATTCCGTCAGCACCTGGCCGAACAATTCCGCATCGTCGATAAGCCAATTGTGATTGCCCGGAACCTCGCGAACCTCGGGATCACCCAAGGCGGCGCAGACAGCATGAAAACTCGTTCGCGGAATCACATGATCATCAGCTCCCCACAACACGACAACAGGCATCGCGCGGACTGCGATCTCTTCGAGTGCATCGATGAGATCCGCAGTCCGCGCGAGGTTGCCCGTTTGCCACACTCCACGGGCGTTGCGAAGCGCGTTGAACGCGAACTCGTCGAGTCGAAACTGCGGGATTCTGCGAGCGTGTACCGACTCGGCAGCCTCGACCATCGCCGACCCACACCAGTTCCACCACGGACGTTCACGAATCGGGCGCTCCTGACCACCAGCACTCGACCACACGCCACCACCAACCGAGTTCACCAGAACCAAGCGCGAGACTCGCGTGGGGAAGTCCCGCGCCACTGCTGTCGCTACACCGCCGCCGAACGAATGCCCGACGACGGTCACCGGACCGGTAACTCCGGCCGCGTCGAGAAACCGCGTCACCCACGCCGCATAACCTTCGAAGTTGCGATCGGCTCGGTCTAGTTCAACCGTACCGCCAAGTCCCGGAAGCGCAGGCGCAATCACCCTGGATCCCCGGTGAACGACGGCAGCAAGCGCAGATCCATAGGCGCGAGGGGACAACCCCCAACCGTGCAGAAACAGCACTGTCTCGCCGTGCCCACCGACGCCGAAGTCGACAGGTCGAGAATCGACCACGGCGGTGCGCCACTCGATGAATGCATCGGTTCGACTTGCGGAGACAATCATGATCAAATCCCAGTTCAGGTGAGGTTTTTCTCCGGGTGAAGTATCGAACTCGATGTTGCCGCGCACGCACCGGCGCGGCGACGACCGTAGTACCTGCATCGGTACCTACTTCTTTCTTCTGCCACTTCGCGAGACGTCACGATTGCCGACACGCCACTCGAAAACAGGTATGCATCCCGTCCAACTGACCGGCGCGAACACGTCGAGGCGAAACCAGGCTGTGTGTCACAAGCCGAAGCCCGATCACGCCCAGCCGGATACCTGCTTCGGGACGCACCGACGCGAAGGCAACACGAGAAATGTCGCACCACCGATTCACCAGCCCCAGCACGACGAAGAACGCACTCGGAAGGGCGCTTGTCATCGGCGCGCTTTCACTGACAACCCTTGCCGTCAGTATCGACACCGCGAACGCTCAGGCCCCCTTGCTTCCCGACTGGAACACCGCCGGAGTTTCCGTCGTCACGAATCCGGCGAAAGTGTCAGCTTTCGCTTCCTCGGATGGAGGCCGCGCATTGGCAGCCGCAGAGTCCAAGATCGGCGCACCGTATGTCTGGGGCGCGACCGGACCGGACTCGTTCGACTGCTCCGGCCTCGTTCAATGGGCCTATGCACAAGCGGGCGTTTCAATTCCGCGAACTACCTACGACCAGGCGGTCGGCGGAGCTCCGATTTCCCGGGACGATCTCCAGCCAGGTGACGTAGTCCTGTACTACGGCGGGGAACATGTGGGGATCTATGCCGGAGGCGGTGAGGTCCTTCACGCCCCGACGTCCGGGGAGTCGGTCAAACGCGCACCCGTGGACTCGATGCCATACTATCTCGCCCGGCGCTACTGACATGTATCACGTCAACTTGACAAAAAGTCTTGTATCGCAACGATATTCGGGCCGTTCATCACGATCCGAATGCTTGACACTCCCCCAATGCGCGGAATGTGATGCCATCCTCTCCCCCGCGAGCGCGGTCTGCACCAGGTGTCGCGGAGCGCGGTTGGACGTAACGCGGTGTTGCGGAGACGGCACTGTCGTGTCCTGGCGAACGGTTCACGGCGACCCCACGACCGTTCTCGCCATCGTCGAATTGGACGAGGGGCCGTGGCTGTACACGTTGCTCACGGAATCCCCGCGCGCGGATGCGTCCGGACCGCTGCGAGTATTGTTTCAACGGCGAGAACTAGGTAAGCGGTACCCGGTGTTCTGCCTGTGCGGCGACGATCGGGGAGAACTGCAATCGGACTTCAGCTCCGATCTGCTGAACCATTGACCTCGCGCGAGTCACGCTCCTGCGCAGTCGATACCACCCACGCCGCGATCTGCGCTCTGGAGGTGAAACCCAATTTCGTCAGCACGTGCTCCACGTGCCCCTGTGCTGTCCGCGGCGAAATGACGAGATGCTCTGCGACAGCGCGATTGGTCAGGCCCTGCGCAACCAGTTCCGCAACCTGCAGTTCACGACGAGTAAGTCGAATCGCCTCGGTCGACGATGTTTCCGGGACTCTGTGATGCTCGTCGAGCGCGTACGCGACAGCTTCACCCTCGGTCATCACAATTCCCCGGTGAAACTGCTTGTCGAAAGCACCCTTACCCAATGCCTTTTGAGCATCGTTTGCCGCCTTGTCATGGTGGGGTGACAAGATCGGAAGCCCCGCGAGCCGACTCCCGACCTTCTGCCAGTACATCGCCGCAGCGCCGAGTAGAACCGCCGATTGCTTCCAATCACGTTGCGCTGCAGCAATCCACGCCAACTGTTCGATACACCACGCCGAGTTCATTGAAGCGGCCGTGGCCCGCAGACTTCGCGCCAAATGGTCACGTGCGCGCTCGAGGTCACCTCGAAACCAGTCCACAAGCCCTAGATTGCTAAGCGCCGACGCCTGATACATCACTTCGTGCGGCGGTCCGGTGATGGCAAGGGACTCGTCGAAACACTCCACCGATCGCTCCAGCGCGCCGGTAAAGATGCAAGCGAGCCCGAGGGTAATCAAGCCGGCCACTTTGTGCTCTAGATTCTCAGCTGATTGGAAAAGCGATACGGCAGCCTCCAACTTCCTGGCGGCAGTGTCGAATTCGCCGTTGAACGTGTCGACATATCCGTCCGCCCATCCAGCCAAGCCTCGAGAGCGTACATCTCCCACGACCTCGGCAAGGCGCCAACTCTCCTCTACCTGTCCGCGCGCCCGGACGAGGTCACCCTGCATCCCATGCGCTACGGCGTCGATACACAGAATTTCCACGCGATAAGTGTCCGGCTCCCCATCGGAAGCTCTCAGGGTTCGATCCGCCCAGTGCCGCGCCGAAGCGATCCGACCGCCGAGAACCCAGAATCGGTACAGCGCCGCGACCATTCGCGTCGCTGATCGCGTCTGACCCGGCGTCGAGATCGAAAACTCCAGCGCGTCGTAGACGTTGTGCAGTTCACGACCCAGCCTTGCGATCCACGCAGCTTGCTGGTCGCTGATCCACTCGGCTTCCGCACGAACGACCAGCGCTTCGAACCAATCACGGTGGCGCCATCGAAGTTCCACGTAGTCGTTCGAGAACTCGGCCTTCTCTCGTCCGTACTCCCGGAGTAGATCGAGAAGGTGGTATCTGACTGAGCCGTCGATCTCCTCACGAATGAGGATGGACTTCTCGACCAGCGCAGTGACGAGATCGAGCACTTCCGTCGAACTCGAATCCTGCCCGCAAACACCCTCGGCAGCATCGAGATCGAACCCACCCGAGAACACCGACAGCCTCGCCCACAACCGTTGTTCACGCGGTGAGCACAAGTCGTAACTCCAATCGATCGACAATCGCAGGGTCTGCTGACGACTGGGAACATCACGCCCACCGGAAGTCAAAAGGCTGTAACGATCAGAAAGCCGATACATGATCTGCTCCGCCGACATAGATCGCAGCCGAGCAGCAGCCAACTCGATCGGCAACGGCAATCCGTCCAGATCGTGGCAGATACGGGCAACGGCATTCCGGTTCCCTTCGGTCAACACGAAACCCGGCACCACAGTCGCAGCTCTTTCTGCGAACAACAAAACAGACTCGTACCGAGCCAGCCCATCGAAAGCGCGCGGCCCCCGCAGTTCCGGCGTAGTGAGAGAAGGAACCCGCATCACCACCTCACCGCCCACACCCAGAGACTCTCGCGACGTCGCCAGAATCTTCACGCCAGCACACCGACGCAAGATCGCCCCGGCAAGCCGGGCAACCGAATCCACCAGGTGTTCACAGTTGTCGAACACCAACAGCAGACTCCGATCGGCGCAAAATTCGATCAAAGCGCGCAGCGGATCAGACGACGAAACCGGCCGCACCCCCAAAGTCACGGCGACATAATCCGCGAGCAGATCCGGATCCGACAACTCCCCCAACTCCACCAACCAGGTACCGTCGCTGAACACCCGCTGCAGCGCACCCGCAAGCCGAATCGCGAGACGTGTCTTGCCCACGCCCCCGACGCCGGTCAGCGTCAACAAACGGGACGACTCGAACAATCTTCTGGCATCGGCCAACTCACGCCGCCGACCGACAAAACTCGTCAACTCCAACGGCAAGTTACCGACAACCCGATGATCGGCTTCTGCACGCACAGCGGATGCCATCGACCGACTCGCTTTCTGCGATTCCACTCCAAAACCAACGCTACCCCCGCGAACTGCACCCGAGAAGCGCTCACCACTGCCCGCGATCTCAGCCTCGGGAGTCGGTCTCCTGCTCGGTCGACACGAACCACGCCGCGATCTGCGCTCTGGAGGTGAAACCCAATTTGGTCAGCACATGCTCCACATGACCCTGAGCCGTACGAAGCGAGATCACGAGATGTTCCGCGATAGCGCGATTGGTCAGGCCCCGCGCAACGAGTTCCGCAACTTGCTGCTCACGACGAGTCAGGTGAGGTGCCTCAGTTGACGATGAACCCGGAACACTGCGACGCTCGTCGAGCGCATACGCGACAGCTTCACTCTCGGACATCACAAATCCGTTGCGAAACGACTTGTCGAAAGCACTCTTACCCATAGCCCTACGAGCAGTCTCTGCCGCAGTGTCGTGATGCGGCGACAAACCCGGCAGGCCCGCCAGCCGACCCCCGACCTTCTGCCAATACATGGCTGCCGCGCCGAGCAGAACCGCGGAATTCTTCCAATCACGTTGCGCTGCAGCAATCCACGCCAGTGGTTCGATACACCACGCCGAGTTCATCGGGGCATCGAGAATTCTCAGACTCCGCGTCAAATAATCACGTGCGTCATCTAATTCACCTCGGAGCCAGCCCACCAGCCCGAGGGTTCCCAACGCAAAAGCCTGGAACATCACTTCGTTGGCGGGCACGGTGATCGCGAGAGTCTCTTCGTTGCACTCCACCGAGCGATCGAGGGCCCCGGAAAGAAAGTACGCAATCCCCAGGGTGTCCAGGCCGATCACCACATGCAGCAGATTTTCGTCCAATCGAAACAGCGTCAACGCGGATTCCAACTTGCCCGTTGCGGTATCGAAGTTGCCTCTGAAGGTATCGACGTATCCGTCACCCCATGCCGCCAGACCGCGTGAGCGTACGTCCGCCAAGGCATTCGCCAGGAGCCAACTCTCGTCGACCAGCGCTTGTGCCCGTTCGAGTTCCCCCTGCATCGCGTGATTCACAGCGTCGATGGCCAAGACATCAACGCGGAACGGGTCGAGCTCCCGATCCTCTGTATTCAGAGCTCGATCCGTCCAATACCGTGCCTGCACAAGCAATCCACCAGAAAGCCAGAATCTGTACAACGCACCGACCATTCGCGTTGCAGATCGCGCCTCCCCGGCAGTGGAAATCGAAAACTCCAGCGCGTCGTAGACGTTGTGCTGTTCACGACCCAGCCGTGCGATCCACGCTGCTTGCCGGTCACTGATCCACTCGGCTTCCGCACGAGCAACCAGCGCTTCGAACCAATCACGTTGGCGCCGTCGAAGTTCCACGTAGTCGTTCGAGAACTCGGCCTTCTCTCGTCCGTACTCCCGCAGGAGGTCGAGCAGGTGATAGCGAACGGTGCCGTCGATCTCCTCACGAATGAGGATGGATTTCTCGACCAACGCAGTGACGAGATCGAGCACTTCCGTCGAACTCGATTCCTGCCCGCACACTCCCTCGGCTGCGTCAAGCTCGAACCCGCCGGAAAACACGGTCAGCCGACCCCACAGCTGCTGCTCCGGAGGCGAGCACAAGTCGTAACTCCAATCGATCGACAATCGGAGAGTCTGCTGACGACTCGGTACGTCGCGTCCACCAGAAGTCAAAAGGCGGTAACGATCCGAGAGCCGATCCATGATCTGCTCCGCCGACATACCGCGCAGGCGAGCGGCCGCCAACTCGATCGGAAGCGGGAGTCCATCCAGGTCGTGACAGATATGAGCAACGGCGCGCTTGTTCTCCTCAGTGAGGGTGAAACCGGGGACGACTGAAGCCGCACGCTCGGTGAACAACGACACGGATTCGTACTGGGCAAGTCCCTCGAATTCGCGCGGCTGTTGCTGCGGCGTGGTGAGCGAGGGAACGCGCATCGTCACCTCACCGCCCATTCCCAGCGATTCTCTGCTCGTCGCCAAGATCTTGACACCGGCACATCGCCGTAGGATCGCACCGGCAAACAGAGCGACGGCATCGACCAGATGTTCGCAGTTGTCGAGTACCAACAGCAGACTGCGATCGGAGCAGTAGTCGATCACAGTGTGCAGCGGGTCCGACGAGGACACCGGCCGCACCCCCAAAATCACGGCGACGTAATCCTCGAGGAGTTCTGGATCCGTCTGCTCCCCCAACTCCACCAACCACGCGCCGTCTCGGAACACCCGCTGGAGCGCGCTCGCAAGCCGGATCGCGAGCCGCGTCTTGCCGACACCTCCGATACCGGTGAGCGTCAATAAACGGGACGACTCGAACAATCTTCTGGCTTCGGCCAACTCACGCCGTCGGCCGACAAAACTCGTCAGCTCCAAGGGCAAGTTGCCGACAACTCGCTGGTCGGCTTCTGATCGCACAACGGATGCCATCGACCGACTCGCTTTCTGCCAACCACTACAAATCAACGCTACCCCCGCGTTCGTCGCCCTGAGCAGCGCTCACTTGTGCTTCGTCATCGCAGTCGAAATGTCGGCCCCTCACAGATGCGATTCACGACGGCCATGCCGGTGTCACGCGCCCGAAACAACGGATTTCTACCCTGGCAGCGACGAGAAGGGAGACCGACATGCCACCGCGCCGTAGATCGGTACTACTGACGCAACTGGTAATCGATGCTCCCGGCAGTCCACAACAAACGATCCTCGACGAACTGCGCCGAGTGATTCTGTCGGGTTCGGCGCCTCCGGGTACCCCGATCCCTCTCGGCGACGTGGCTGATGTGTTCGGGGTCAGCCGAATACCAGTGCGGGAATCGCTGAAGACCCTGGTCGGAGAGTCGTTGGTCGACCACCGCCACCAATTCGGCTACACCGTTGCTCAGTTGACGCCGGCAGAACTGCGCGAGATGTACATCGTCCGCGAAACTCTCGAATCAGCTGCATTGGCCGTCGCCGTCGAGCAGGCCACCGAAGAGGATCACGAACACGCCGTCGAGGTGAATTCCCGTCTGGAGATCGCGTTGCGCTACGACGACTCTCAGTCCTATCACTGTGAGAGCCGAAACTTTCACCTCGCACTGACCCGACCGTCGCAAATGCTTCGACTTCTGCACATGTTCGAAGCTGCCTGGAACATCACCGAACCGGTACAGCCGATGGTCCATGTTGCCGGCGTCGATCGCCAGGTTCTGCACTCCGATCACACCGCGATGCTGGACGCATTCCTGCGTCGGGACGCAGCCGCTCTTCTGAGTGCTTCCGAAATCCATCATCGCCGACTCAACACCGTGATCGCGACTCTGCCGACAGACACCGGCCTACTGGCCGAGAAAGATATACCGATTGCGCAATAGCTGTGCAACACAGCGTCGATACCTTTCTCTCAACACAGTTTTCATCACTGACGCTGAGAGCTCGTGCACTGTCCGCTGATTTCCTGCACTGATGCACAGGAGCTGTCATGACCGACATTCTTCCGTCCCGAACGACCACTACCCCAACTCCCCCAAAGGAAACCGGCTCGGCCGACCTCGTAGAAGCCGCGGGCCACCCGGTCGGCGGCGGACTGATCAAACCGGGCTACGACCCTCGTTTGACCAACGAGGATCTGGCGCCGCTTCGCAAGCAGACCTGGTCGTCGTACAACATCTTCGCCTTCTGGATGTCCGACGTACACAGCGTCGGCGGATATGTCACTGCCGGTAGTCTTTTCGCACTGGGATTGGCCAGCTGGCAAGTACTCGTCGCCCTGCTGGTCGGTATCACGATCGTTTACTTCTTCTGCAATCTCGTCGCCAAGCCCAGCCAAGTTACCGGCGTACCGTATCCGGTGATCTGCCGCAGCGTGTTCGGTGTCCTCGGCGCGAACATCCCGGCAATCATTCGTGGCCTGATTGCCGTGGCCTGGTACGGGATTCAAACCTTCCTCGCTTCGGCAGCCCTCGATGTCGTACTGATCAAACTCTTTCCGTCACTCGCACCGTATGCCGTCGTCGAAGACTACGGATTCGCCGGACTCTCCGCACTGGGCTGGGGAAGTTTCATGCTCCTGTGGGCACTTCAGGCCTGCGTCTTCTGGCGAGGCATGGAATCGATCCGCCGCTTCATCGACTTCTGCGGGCCGGCTGTGTACGTCGTGATGTTCATGCTGTGCGGGTACCTCATCTACCAGGCAGGCTGGAGCGCTGTCGATCTCACACTCGGCGACGTCAAATACTCCGGTTTCGACGCCGTGCCGGTCATGCTCGGTGCGATCGCTCTGGTTGTCTCGTACTTCTCCGGACCGATGCTCAACTTCGGTGACTTCTCCCGCTACGGGAAGTCGTTCGCTGCAGTCAAGAAGGGCAACTTCCTCGGTTTGCCGTTGAACTTCCTCGTATTCTCGGTGTTGGTCGTCGTCACGGCGTCGTTGACACTGCCGGTGTACGGCGAACTGATCACCGATCCCGTCGCAACAGTGGCACGAATCGACAGCACCTTCGCCATCGTCCTCGGCGCACTCACCTTCACCATCGCCACGATCGGCATCAACATCGTGGCCAACTTCATTTCCCCGGCCTTCGACTTCTCCAACGTGAGCCCGCAGAAGATCAGCTGGCGCGCCGGCGGGATGATCGCGGCGATCGGCTCGATCCTCATCACCCCGTGGAACCTCTACAACAATCCCGACGTCATCCACTACACGCTCGAAACCCTCGGAGCCTTCATCGGTCCGCTGTTCGGAATCCTGATTGCCGACTACTACCTCGTGCGCAAGCAGAAGGTGATCGTCGACGAACTGTTCAGCATGTCGCCGACCGGAACCTACTGGTACAGCAAGGGATACAATCCTGCTGCAGTGATCGCCACCGTGGTGGGAGCCGTCGTCGCGATGGTCCCGGTCCTGGGCAAGGACCTCACCGGGATGTACACCGCAGCGCAGTACAGCTGGTTCATCGGTTGCGGGCTCGGATTTGCCGTCTACTACCTACTCGCCACGCGCACTTCCCTGGCTGTCCGGAATGCTTCTTCTCCCGACACTGTGACGGTCGACTGATCGTCATGAGAATCAAGGTGATCAACCCCAACACCACGTGGGCGATGACCGCCAAGATCGAGGAATGTGCCCGGGCCGTCGCAGGCTCGGGCACATTCGTCGAGGCCGTCAGCCCTGCGATGGGTCCCGCGTCGATCGAAAGCCACTACGACGAAGCTCTCAGCATCCCCGGAATCCTGGCCGAGATCGCCGCCGGAGAAAAGAACGAAGTCGACGGCTACGTCATTGCTTGCTTCGGTGACCCAGGCCTGGATGCAGCCAGAGAGCTGGCCGAGGGCCCCGTCGTAGCTGTTGCCGAAGCGGCAATGAACTACGCAAGTTTCCTGGGACGCGGATTCAGCATCGTGACCACCCTCGGTCGAACACGCGGCCGCGCAGCCGATCTGGTGGACCGGTACGGCATGCAGGCTCGGTGCCGGGGTATCCACTCCTGCGAGATTCCGGTTCTGGAACTCGATCGTGATCCCGACGCGCGAAAGGTGATCTTGGAAGCCTGTTTCGACGCATTGGAGCAAGACGACTCGGACGTCCTCGTGCTGGGTTGCGCCGGCATGGCGGACCTGTGCCAGGACTTGTCCGACGAACTCGGTGTCCCGGTAGTCGACGGCGTTGCCGCTGGGGTCACGATGGTTCAATCGTTGGTCACCCTCGGACTGTCGACCAGTGCGCGCGGCGAGTTCACACGGCCACTGCCCAAAATCTACACCGGCACACTGACACCGTTCTCGCTGTGAACGTGCCCGAGCGAGAGTCGAGCACCGATCGTCACCAGTGCCAGGACCGAGAACAATACTCCGGCCCAGACTAATTGGCGGGTTTCGAAATGCGCGAGAAACAGTCCACCGACCGCAGTTCCGAGCGTGATCCCCAAGTTGGAGAACGAGATGAAAAGGCTGTTGCCGAATTCAGGCGCGTCGACTGCGTCTCGCCCCATCCAACTCTGCGAAACCACCAGACCACCGGAATGCACTACACCCCAAACCAACACGGCTACAACCATCGCACCGAAGTACGGGCCTGCCAGATAGAGCATCACGTAGACGACGATGTACAGCAAGGGAAAAGCCACAACCGTGCGCACCACACTCTTGGCGAGCACCGCCCCGAAGACGAAGTTGCCGAAGATCATCACGACACCGAAAGCCAAGAGCATCGCGCTGATCCACGATCCGCTCATGCCCGTCACTCCGCCGAGGTATTCGGCGAAGTATCCGTACACCGAGAACATGGCTGCGAAGACGAAGGTGACGGAAAGGATGGTCAACCACACGCGCGGCCGGCGAAGGATCCCGACCTGTGCGCCGTACGACAGGCGTTGTGTCACCGGAGCCGAGGGCAGAAGTACGACAATCCCGAGAAACGCGAGAACGTTGACCACGGCACCGAAAACGAAAGCCGTGGACACCGAGAAGTTCTCGGCCAGATACGACGTCAGCGGTACACCGAATGCGAATCCTACTGTGACACCCGCAAATACTTTCGTCACAGCTGCAGTTGCTTCCTCCGGTGGCACCAGTCGAACTGCACTCGCGAGTGCGAGCGCGAAGAAGACCGGGTGAACCACGGCGGGAATGATCCGAAATACAAACATCACCTCGAAACTCGACGTGCTCGCGTACACCATGTTGGAGACCGCAAAGACTGCAATCGCCACCAACAGAACGGTTTTCCTGTTGATTCCCGAGGTGATCAGCGTCGTGAACGGACCGGTCACCGCCACGACTAGCGCAAACACACCGACCAACCATCCGGCAGTGGACGCGGTGATACCGAACTTTTCGCTGACCTGAGGCAGAACCCCGATAATGCCCATCTCCGTAGTGATGATTCCGAATACACCCAACGCCAGAACCGGTATCAACAATTTCGACTTCACGACACACTCCTTACTACTACGCCACACAAGACAGATACATATCTAGATATATAGATATGTTTGATTGAGCAAAACCGGCCGTCGAGGGCAATCCGACCGCTACAACTTTTCGCGAACAAATTCCCTGAACTCGCCGATCACGGTTTCGTTTCGTCGGTAGTACGTCCACTTCCCGATGCGCTCGGACTCGAGCAGACCTACATCTTTCATGCCCTGCAGGTACCCCGAGATCACCGACTGGGCAAGTCCCGACCGCCCCTGAATATCACCGACACAGACTCCGATATGAAACCCGAGATCCTGTTGCGTGTACGAGTCCTCGTCGAAATACTTCGCCGGATGCGCGAGCCACTCCAAGATCTGCAGACGAGTCGGGTTGGACAGCGCCTTGAAGATCGCCAAAGCATCCATGGACCGCACCCCTTCTCCTCGCCAACCGGAACGCATCTACTTTTATGGATATGTTTGGCGAAGTCAAGCCCGATTCGGACGCAAAGCTACGTACGTCACATCGACGCATTTGAAGTGAGCTGTGCCACTTACGTTTCGACGACCTGCGGAAATCTCAGCGCCGACTTTCTATCTGTGACGACTTGTTTATAGTTATCGCCAACAACGAATTGCCGGAAGTTTCCGGTTCGCCCGAGAATGCTCGCGGGTGAACACAATTCGCTCAACACCAGCCGTACCCGGCTAGTCATTCGGGAGTCGAACCATGAACACACCGCATCAGTTCAGGGCCGTCCCCACATGGTGATGTCGAAGCTCGCCAAGTGGCAGCTGGTCGCACTCGTCGTGGTTGCACTCCTGGGTTTGATCTACGTCGGAGCGAAATACGTACGGCTGGACAATCTTCTGGGATTCGGCCAATACACGGTCAAAACCGAACTGGCGACGTCCGGTGGCATCTTCACCAACGCCGAAGTGACCTATCGCGGTGTACCCGTCGGACGCGTCGGCGACATGTCGCTCACGTCCGACGGAATCGAAGTCGACCTGTTGATCGACAGCAATGCTCCACAGATTCCCGCATCCGCGCGAGCCGTGGTGGCCAATCGCTCAGCCATCGGTGAACAGTACGTCGACCTTCAGCCCGATACCGACCAGGGCCCGTTCCTCGAAGACGGCTCGGTGATCGCCGTGGGCGACACCACCACGCCGATCCCCATCGAGAACGTCTTGACCAGCGCGAACGGTCTGGTGCACTCCGTTCCGGTAGACGCACTCCACACCGTCGCGAAGGAACTCGGCGCGGCATTCAACGGCAAGGGCGAAGATCTGCAAGTCCTTGCCGACTCGCTGTCGGGGATTTCCCAGTCGGGCCTCGACACCCTTCCCCAGACCCTCGGACTGATCCGCGACAGCCAGACGGTACTCACGACCCAGTCCGATCAATCGTCGGCGATCAAGCAGTTCAGCACCGACCTCGACGCACTGACTGCGCAATTGCGCACCAGCGACCCCGACATCCGACGCGTGATCGACAACGGCATACCGGCCAGCGAACAAGTCGGCTCTCTCGTCACCGAAGCCGGCCCCGCGCTCACGACCAACCTCTCCAACCTCTCCGCCGTTGCAGCGGCAGCCGCACCGACACTGCCCTCGCTGCAGCCCTTCCTGCTCTTCCTGCCTGCGCTCGCCGGGGCGGCGCCCACCGTTGCACCGGGAGACGGCACGGTACATCTCGGCTTGGTACTCGAGACCAACAACCCGCTCTCGTGCACCGTCGGTTACGAAGGGACCATGGCGATCCTCGACGAGATGAAGCGCAAGGACCCGAACTTCGACGACACGACGCAGAACTTCCCGTTGAACACTGCCGCCAACTGCCAGGCACCTCAGGGCAGCGAAACGGGAGTTCGGAGCGCCAACCGCATCGCGTTCGCCGACCCGAACACCTCGCAACCGTGGGACAGCAAGCCCAAGGTGGACCCGGACAAGCTGAACCTGAACCCGATTGCCACTCAACTCGCACCGATGCTCGGTGCGACCCCGAAGTAGCCGTAAACAACTGGCACCGTCGACGCTCCGCGACGATGATGATGTGATGTCGCAAGGAACGCCTGAAGGCGAGTCACAGAGCATGTCACGAAGTTTCGAGGAACTTGTCGCCGAAGCCGAATCCGCCTCCGTCGACGGGTGGGACTTCTCGTGGCTCGACGGGCGCGCCACGGAGCAGCGTCCGTCGTGGGGGTATCAGAGGTTGATGGGTGAACGTCTCGGTGGAGCCGGCGCTGCGCTGGACATCCAGACCGGCGGCGGCGAAGTCCTCGCCGCTGCACCGACACTCCCGCCGGTGATGGCGGCAACCGAATCCTGGCCACCGAACGTAACCAAGGCCACCGCGCTTCTGCGTCCCCGAGGTGTGGTGGTGGTCGCGGATCCGGACGAGCCACCGCTACCGTTTGCCGATTCGGCTTTCGATCTGGTGACCAGTCGACACCCTGCGACGGTGTGGTGGGCCGAGATCGCTCGGGTACTCGAACCGGGAGGAACGTACTTCGCTCAACATGTCGGTCACGCCAGCGTGTTCGAACTCGTCGAGTTCTTCCTCGGTCCTCAGCCGCAGGCTCGTCGCGGACGGCACTACGAGGACGAAAGCGCCGACGCGATTTCGGCCGGGCTCACCGTCGTCGACCTTCGTTTCGAGCGTCTTCGCATGGAATTCTTCGATATCGGCGCCGTTGTCTACTTCTTACGCAAGGTGATCTGGATGGTTCCGGGATTCACCGTCGCGCAGTATCTGGACCGGCTCCGGGAACTCGATCAGCAGATCCGTCGAGACGGATCTTTTGTCGCGTACTCGAGTCGATTTCTGATCGAGGCGCGCAAATAGCCCCGCATTACGCGGGGTGAATGGTCTTCCAGTGCTCGGCGATGTCGATTCGCCGCGTGATCCAGACCTTTTCGTGTGACTGCACATGGTCCAGGAAACGCTCGAGGGCGGCAGCTCGGGCAGGGCGTCCGACTATGCGGCAGTGCAACCCGACGGAGAGCATCTTCGGTGATCCGGCCGTTCCCTCCGCATACAGCACGTCGAAGGCGTCACGTAGGTGCGCAAAGAACTGATCGCCGCTGGGAAATCCTGCTGGAGAGGCGAAACGCATGTCGTTGGTATCGAGCGTGTACGGAACGACGAGATGCTTCACCGACTCTGTGCCATGCGGAACGTCTACCCAGTACGGCAGATCGTCGGCGTACGAATCGGAGTCGTAGACGAAGCCGCCGTGCTCGACCACCAATTCGCGGGTGTTCGGTGAATCGCGTCCGGTATACCAACCGAGAGGCGCCGAACCCGTCAGATCTTGCAGAATCTGGACTGCCTCGGCCATGTCGGCGCGTTCACGCTCGATGTCCACGGATTGGTAAGACTTCCAACGTAATCCGTGACACGCGATCTCGTGACCCAACTCCTGAAAAGCACTGACTGCTTCCGGGTTACGCTGCATTGCCCGCGCCACCGCAAAGACCGTGAGAGGCAGGTTTCGCCGCTCGAAGGTCTGCAGGACACGCCACAACCCGGCCCGGGAGCCGTACTCGTACAGCGATTCCATGCTCATGTGTCGATTCGGAAATGCCTCCGCCGGAGTCATTTCCGACAGAAAAGTCTCCGAAGCCGCGTCCCCGTCGAGGACGTTGTTCTCGGCTCCCTCTTCGTAGTTGAGTACGAACTGAACCGCTATCCGCGCGTCGCCGGGCCAGTGCGGATGCGGCGGATGAGGGCCGTACCCCACCATGTCCCGGGGATAGTCGTCGCGCGGATAGTCGCTCATGGCAACAACTTTACCGTCAGCGCCCGGAGATCACAGCGCGAGCAGCGTCGGTGAGTACGCCGAATACTCTCAGCCGCGCCAGGCCACCGTCCGGGAAGATGTCCAGACGAACATCGGTGACCGGAACTTCGGAATCGATCGGAAAGCGATGGCGCGTGTCCGGACGCAGCGTCGTACGCGGCAACAGTTCGAACCACTCCCCTTCCGGAGTTCGGCCGGTCAGAGCGCCCTCACCTGGACTGTTTCCGAGGAAGTACGAGGTGTCGATCTCGACGAAACTCAACACGCCTTCACCCGCGAGTTGTACTTGCACCCAGTCGTTTCCGTCGTCGCGGCGCCTGGCGGTCTCCCACCCGTCCCCCATCGAAGCAGCGCGTCCGGGGAACAGAATGTTCTGCGGTGAGCTGTAGAACATGTTGGAGCAATCGGTCACGCGGCCACCGTTTTCGAGTGCTGCAAGGTCCAACGGCCCGGCATCGAGGAAACGCGGGTCTGGCCGTGCTTCACCGTGAACACGGAATCTCGCAACGCCGCCGTCCGGATAAATGGTCAGCTTGACGTGCGTCCATCGATCCTCCGAAACCACCGAGAACGGATTCTCCGAGTCACCGTGCACGGTCGAGCGTTCGACGATGGTTGTCCACTCGCCGGATCCGGCCAGGTCGACGGGATCCGGATACCCGTCGACGGAGATTGCTTCCACCGAGATCTCGGGCGGGTAATTGCCCTTGAACCACGCGGTGTCGACCACGACGCCCCGCACCACTCCAGGAACACCGAGGCGCACGATCGCCTCGTCATGACCTGCCACACGGCGACGACGCGTCTCCCAACCGTCGTACACCTGCCCCTTGTGTCCGAACGTCGCCGGCTGGTATCCGGCTTTACCTGGTCGGATCAGGGCCTCGCGCTCGGCGAATGCCTCGTCGTTCGCCCAGATGACGGCTCCGCCGAGGGTGCGCAGTGCCAGGTCGGGCAGCAAGGTGAATTCGGTGGTGCTCATCGGTCAGTGTTCTCCTGTGATCGGTGTGGTGCGTCCTACGAGGTGGTGGAGTGCGTTGGTGTCCGCGCTCGGGGCGAGCCGGAGAACTTCGGATTCTGGATAAGCCCCCGCGTCGAGCCCACGCAGTACCACCGCTGCCAGCGCCTGGGCAGTTGCAGGTTCGTCCATCACGTCGCCACCTTGGCGCCCCAGGTACGACTGGATGCGCGGGGCAGCGGCGCCGAGCGCGTTGCGGTAGAAGCCGAACGTGGCGAGCCAGCGGGTGACCAGATGTCCGGGGTGCATGTCCCACCCCTGGTAGTAACCGCGTTCCAGGGACCGCGTGACGAGGCGGTGGTGCCGAGTGATCGCGTCGCGGATCGCCGTGGCGCTCCCGACGGGCGCGACCTGAGTTGACCCGTCGCACACCCAGACGCCGGTCTGCGCGGCAGCAACCAACATGAGAGCCTTTGCGTGGTCTGCCACCGGATGTTCGAGCGACTGATGACGCGATGCAATTCCGCAAGCCGCACTGTAATCGTAAGTGCCGTAATGCAAACCGGTCAGACGGCCGGCACCGCGATGGATGGCCTGAGCAACTGCCACAGTTCCGTCGGCAGCGATGACCGCCTGCGGGCTCTCGATCTGCAGCTCGAACCGAAGCGAACCGGTCTCGAGTCCGTGCGCCTTCTCCAGTTCTTCGCAGAGCACCACCGTCGCCGTGACCTGCTCCACCGCGCGCAGTTTGGGAACGGTGAAGACAAATCCGTCCGGCACTCCGCCGGCCGCGTCGAGCACAAGCTCGAGCGTCCTGATCGAGCGTCGACGCTCACCGGCCGGCAGCCCTTTGAACCTGATGCCACCCCAGTTCGGCCCGGCAGGATCAGCGCTCAACGCCGCAAGCGTCCGCCCGGCCGACGTCGCTGCTGCGTCTTCTTCTTCGTCGCTGCGGCGTCCGTACCCGTCCTCGAAATCGATCCGAAAGTCTTGGACCGGCTTGCGGCCGAGTTGAACTCGCACATCTGCGAGCGCATTCTCCGTGTCGAGATCGGCGAACACATGCGCATGGGAATCGAGCAGCGCGATCGCCTGCTCACCCCAGAGACGAGGGGTGTCGACGGTTGCATCCGCGGCACTGACGTAAATCGTGTGCACGGGCTGGATCTCGTCACGGTTTCCCGGGTACTGGGCCGCGAGCCGCTCGTCCACCGGATCCAGAAGTCCGTCCAGACGATCGTGGACGGCGGCGGAGAGTCGGGATTCTGTCATCGGACGATCTTCGCAGAACGTCCGCGAGCCCGCAGGTTCTCACGCCGCCGATCCAGTCCGGGTCAGCGACCCCCTACGAACGGAACGTTGACGAAGCTCGGCCGATCCGCAGCCAATTCGATGTGCTGCGGCTTCAGTTGGCTGTCGGCAAGCATCGGCCCGAGCGCCAGGTATCGCGGCACGCTGGCAGCGTAGACGTCGACGCGGAGCCGGTGACCGGGTTGTAGCACTGCGTCCGTCGGGAGCATGTTGATGTCGACGGCGGTGACCTCACCGGGAACCACCGGCTGACGCGTGTCGATCGTCAGATAGTGGTGCGGTTCACTGTAGTCACCGTTGGCCGAGCGAGTGCTCTTGGAATCGTCGACCGCCCGGAGCGACGCAGTCAGAGCGCCGTTCGTGATCGGTGTCGATGTTCCGTCCGGCGCTACGTCGTTGACCGTCGCTGCCCAGAATCCGTCCGTCGCGTCCAGGACTGTCTCGAGGTGGACGTTGATCGGGCCCGAGAGTGAGGTCGGCTCCGTGACTGCCTCACCGGTGAACGTCAGACCCTCCGCTTCCTGGAATCGGGAATCCTTGGAACACGACGCACCGAGCACCACGGAGATCCCGGCAGTGCCCTGAGTTCCGTCACCGGAGCAGAAGCCTCGCAGTCCGGGTGCGACTGTCAATCGCGCTGCGGCACTGGGCTGGTCACTGGTCAGTGAACCGTCGTAGGCCGCATGGGCGGCAGTTCCGCTGGGCGCGGAGTTCAGATACATACGCTCGTACGTCGCGCCCGCTCGCGGGAACTGATCATCCGTGATCCATCCGCCACCTTGCTGGAACATCGTCACCGGACCGTATCGCTCGATTCCGTTGTCGATGCCCTTGAGCCACTTGTCGAACCACGCGCGTTCGAGTACGTCGAGGCGAGGCGGCGCACCGTCCTTGCCGAATCCTCCACCGGGAGTGACGTGATAGCCGTTGCCCATGATCAACTGCTTCTGCCCCGCCGGCAGATCGATTCCGTTGTAGATCCGCGGCTCGCTGTTGGCGAAGATGTCGTGCCAACCGCCGTAGACCATCGTCGGAACAGTGATGTTGCCGACGTCAGCGGATCGGTCCTGATAGAACTGACCGTCCTGTGCGACTTGCAGAGTCGACGGTGACACGTCCTCGATTCTCTGGGCCGTCATCGCTTGTACCAGTTCAGGAATCAGGGTGCCGGGATCCTCGAGGCGGCTCGCCAACCACAGTGGATCGAAGTTGCCTTGCAGGATGTCCTGAACGTTCGGAATGAGTTTGAGCCCGTTGACCGCGGTCAGCCACAACGGCATGAACCCGACCCCGAGTCCGCCACCGGTTCCGACGATGTCGCGTAGCAGATCGTTGCCGGGTTCGACTGGGAAGATTGCCTTCAACGCAGGCGGATTGTTACTCGCGGCCTGTACGGAGTTGATCGCGGAGTACGAGATTCCGGCCATCCCCACCTTGCCGTCGGACCACCCCTGCTTGCTCATCCAATCGATGACTTCGACCGAATCCTGTTGCTCGCGCTTGCCGAGCACGTCCCAATTACCTTGGGAGAAGCCGGTTCCACGAGCGTCGACCACTACCTGCGTGTATCCGTTCTGGACCAGATCACGGTTGACGCCGAGAACCCTGGCACCTCCGCCGGCTATGACGCCCGTCAACTCCGAGACTCCGTCGAACGGCGCCGCGAGGTCGAGCGAGTTCGCCACGTCCATCAACGTCTCACCCACCTGCGGGATCGACAGAGCTGAATCCACCAACGTGTCCAGCAGTTTCGTGTACGGAGTTATGTTGAGAACCGAAGGCGCCTTCGATTCCACAGCGCGCCCGGACGCATCCGCCGGTCGGTACACATTTGCCTGCAGAACCGTGCCGTCACTCATCGTGATGGGTACGTCCCACTCGACGGAGACGCCCGGATACTGCGGCGCAGTCTCCGTGGCCGCGAGCCAGGTCTGTCCGTCCGACCCTCCCGTCGGATCCGCGGAAGCGACGGCGCTCGGCACCGTCAATCCCACGACGCACAGCCCCACCGCAATCGTTGTCGACCTTCGACGTAGAAGTCGTGTCCTCACGAAAACCCCAATTTTCTGTTGTGATGACCCAGCCCTGCCCCCACGACAGTGACCGGCGTCACGAACTTACCGGATAGTAACTTCCGTCCCATATGTCGTCAATAGGTCTCGATGCCGCCCGGACGGCTAGCTTTGAAGATGTGTCACGATCTCCCCTTCCCGTCCGCGACGGCCTGAACCCGAGTCGCATCCGTCAGCCAGACGACGGCATGTGGGCGACGACGCTCGACTACCTGCTCGAACGGTTTCCCCAGGACGCCGTCCGCCTACGGGAGAAAGTCGCAGCCGGGGAGGTCGTCGACGAGAAGGGCGTCGCGATCACCGAGACGAGCGGTTTCGCCCCCCGGCGTTTCGTCTACCTGTACCGCGACGCTCCCGTCGAAGCGCGGGTGCCGTTCGAGATCGACATCCTCTACCGGGACGAAAACATCCTGGTCGTGGACAAGCCGCACTTTCTCGCGAGCACGCCCCGCGGGCGATACATCGCCGAATCGGCCTTGGTGCGGTTGCGTCGGGATCTCGATCTGCCGGAGTTGAGTCCAGCGCATCGCCTCGACCGCGTCACGGCAGGACTGCTGCTGTTCACCGTGCATCAGGCGGCCCGGCGCGGCTATCAGACCATGTTCGCCGACCGCCGCGTCACCAAGGAATACGAGGCCATCGCGCGTTACGACGCGCAGGTGAGCACTCCCGTGATCGTGCGCAGTCGCATCGTGAAAGAACGCGGCGTGCTCAAGGCCGCGGAGATCGAGGGCGAACCCAACAGCGAGTCGCGGATCGAACTGATCGAGACGCGAGACGGCTTCGCGCGGTACCGGTTGACTCCCCATACCGGCAAGACCCATCAACTTCGCCTGCACATGACCTCGCTCGGGCTCCCGATCCACGGCGACAACTTCTATCCCGACTTCTACGACGTTGCCGCAGAGGATTATTCGAACCCGCTGCGCCTGCTGTCGAAGGTTCTCGAGTTCGAGGATCCCACGACCGGCCGGCTGCAACGGTTCGAAAGTCGGCGGACCCTGTCCTGGCCGGACGAATCAGGCCGTGGCGACTCGCCGTAGGGACCCCGGACCCTTCCACTGCGCCTCCGATACCGGGAGGATGGAAGCGCAGACCGCACCGCAAGAGGAGACCAGATGAGCAAGACCGCCGTCGTACCCGAAGCCGTACGGGAGATCGAGCGCAAGTACGAGGCGCCGGCCGAGCAGGAAGTTCCCGCGCTGGGTGGACTTCCCGGTGTCGTCGGCGAACCGGTCCACGACTCGATACAGCTCTCTGCCACCTACTTCGACACCGCCGACTACCGGTTACTCGCCGAGAAGATCACGCTGCGCAAGCGTGAGGGCGGCGACGACGCGGGGTGGCACATGAAACTTCCCGCAGGCGAGGACACTAGAACCGAAATCCAGCTTCCCCCGGACGAGAGCACCGATGTGCCCTCGCCGCTGGCGAGTCTGATCCGGGCGGTCATCCGCGGTCACGATCTGGTGCCGGTCGCCCTGATCATCACCGATCGGGAGCGCACCAGACTCAACGGCGAAAACGGTGTTCTGCTTGCCGAAGTGGTCTCCGACACCGTCATCGCCTGCAAGGCAGACGGTTCCGGTGAGTCGACGTGGCAGGAAGTCGAGGTCGAACAAGGCGCAGGCGGGCAAGCCCTGGCCGATGCAATCGAGTCGGTTCTACTGGACGCGGGGCTCGAGCGTTCTGCGAGTCCGTCCAAACTCAAACGAGCACTGGGCACTTCGGTCACTCCATACGTCGGCCACGAGGTCACCACTGGCAAAGCGTCGAATCCGCGAATTCTGTTGCGTAATTACCTCATCGAACAACTGCGCGCACTGGTCGCCGCGGATCTCGGCACGCGCCGCGCCGACGACGAAGCCGTTCACGACTTCCGGGTCGCAGCACGTCGTATCCGCAGCGCTCTACAGTCGTACGCCGGTCACTCCCCCAAGACCGACGATCTCATCACGGATCTTCGGTGGATCGGTGGAAAGTTCGGTGACGCCCGCGACGTCGAGGTCCAGTGGGAGCGTCTCGTGGAACGACTCGGTGAAATCGACGAGATGCCCGAGCGAGAAGCAGTGCGCGCTCGAATCGACGAGTACTTCTCGGCCCGCGGTGAAACCGCACAGGAAACCGCCCTCGAAGCGCTCGATTCCGAGCGCTACACCACACTGCTCGATCGACTCGACGAGTACGTCGGCGACCTCGAATTCGACACTGCCGCCCACCGTGTAGGAAAGAAGGCGTCGGCGCGAGAGTTGGCTCATACCCTGCGCCATCTAGCTCACAAGGTCGGTAAGCGGGTCGATCACGTCTTCGATGCCGATACCCGCACCGAGCGTGACGAGCGAATGCACCGCGCACGCAAGGGCGCCAAGCGGATGAAGTACGCGATCGAGGTCATGGAACCGGTGTCGAAGAGCCGGGCCAAGCGTGCCTTGAAGCATTTCAGCCACTTCCAGGACGTTCTCGGCGAGCATCAGGATTCCGTTGTAGCCCAACATCATCTGCTCGAAATTGCTGCGGAGCAGGAGCACACCTCGCTCACCAGTTTCGGATTGGGCATGGCCTACCGACGAGAACTGGAAATCGCCGACGGGCAATCAACACTGCTCCGCAAGACGTGGAAGGAAGCCGTCAAATCAGCGTCGTCACTCTGGTGACCAGGCTGCAACCAGTCGACCGATCTCGATCATTTCAGAGGAGTAGACATGAACACACTTGCAGGACACCAGGACGTCGTCGCCGGTATCGACGGATCCGAGGCCTCGACGGCGGCGGCCCGGTGGGCAGCCTCGGTCGCGAACGCGGTGAACTCACGACTGATTCTGGCGCATGCCCTGCCGCAGGAGGGCCCGATCTACAGTCCCGCTGCAGTGATGTTGCAGTCGCAGTTCCTCAGCCAGATCCGCGAAGACGGCGAAGCGATCGTCGATGCCGCCGCCGCGGTGATTTCAGCTGAATTCCCGGAACTGACCATCGAATCCGAGATCGCACCGGGCCCGGCGTCGACGCACATCCTCGAATCCTCGGGTACCGCACGCCTGATCGTGATGGGGTCGACCGGATCCGGCGCACTGCGCTCGCGGCTGCTCGGATCGACCGCACTGAAGGTGGCAAATCACGCAACCTGTCCGGTCACTGTCTGGCGTGGTTCGGCGGAGAATCCCGGTCCGGATCAACGTCCCGTCATCGTCGGAGTCGACGGAAGTGCGTTGAGCAAGAAGGCCGTCGAGTACGCGTTTCGTTATGCCGATCAGTTCGACGCGCCGCTTATCGCGGTCCACACCTGGCAGGGCTCGTCCACCTTCCGCGAAGGCGGAGCGGGAATCCTCATCGACTGGGAGGCCGTCGAGCAGGAGGAATCGGCACTGCTGGCAGAGAACCTGGCCGGCATGGCCGATCAGTACCCTGACGTGCCGGTCACCCGCATCAGTGAACCCGGCGCCGCCGCCCCCGTCATGCTCAAGTACGCCCCTTTATTAACCCCCCGCGGTTAATAAAGGCGCACAGCAGGGGTCAGGCGAGGCCCGTCCCCACCAGCTGACCTACTCCGTACGTCACAGCCATCGCGAGCGCGCCGCCGATCACCACTCTCAGCACCGCTCTGGTCTTGCGGGCTCCGCCGAGCGTCGCGCTGATCGTCCCCGTCAGCGCAAGTGCGATCAGCACTGCAAAGAAGGCGATGGGGACGCGGATACCCGTCGGCGGCAACAGAATTGCGACCAACGGGATCGCCGCACCGATCGTGAACGAGATTGCCGACGAAATCGCCGCATGCCATGGATTGGTGAGATCGTCCGGGTCGATACCCAATTCGACTTCGACGTGTGCCGCAAAAGCATCGTGCTCGGTCAATTCTTCGGCGACGCGTCGCGCCGTCTCCGGACTCAATCCCTTGTTCTCGTAGATCTCGGTCAGTTCCTGGAGTTCCGCCTCCGGTGTCTCGAGGAGTTCCTTCTTCTCCTTCTGCAGGAGTGCGCGTTCGGTGTCTCGCTGAGCGCTGACCGAGACGTACTCACCCAACGCCATGGACACAGCACCGGCAACCAGACCAGCGAAACCGGCCGTGAAGATCGCGGAGCGCTCGGTTGTGGCTGCCGCGACACCGACCACGAGGCCTGCGGTCGAGACGATTCCGTCGTTTGCCCCCAGAACACCTGCACGCAGCCAATTCAGGCGATTGTTCAAACTCGGTGCGTGAGGTTCCGATTCCCCACCGGGCGCCCCGTCGGTCAACTGCACACTGTCTCCGGACATGGCAACAGATTAGGACGATCAGTCCGGTTGCGATAGCAATCTGAGCCTGTCCTTCGCGTACTGATATATTCCCAGACAGAACCCAACCAAGCATTTGCTAGGTTATGAAACGGCACACCTCTGGAGGCATTGTGAGCGCAGCACGCACCGCTTTTGTCAGCGGCGGAACCGGTGGAATCGGGTCGGCGATCGCGCTTACTCTCGCCGACCGCGGGCACGACGTCGCCTTCACCTACCGAAACAACAAGGACGCTGCCGAGCAGCTGAGCGAGCAGATTCGAGCGCATGGCGTGCTCGCCCACTCGTACTCTCTCGACTTGACCGACGAGTTGTCGATCAGCTCCGCCGTCCGCGATGCGGTCAGCGATCTGGGCGCGTTGACGACCCTCGTCCACGCTGCGGGACCGCACGTCCCGATGACGCACCTCTCACGCGTGACGCCGGCGTTCTTCACCGAACAACTGAACCAGGAAGCCGCGGCATTCTTCACACTCGTCCACACCGCCCTGCCTGCGCTGCGTGCATCCTCGGGTTCGGTGGTAGCGGTGACAACCGCGGCAACGGATCGTTTTCCCGTGCGCGACGGACTCTCCGCAGGCACCAAAGGGGCTGTCGAACAACTTGTTCGCGGATTCGCCGCAGAGGAAGGACGCTACGGCGTTCGGTTCAACGCGGTAGGACCAGGCATGTTGACGGACGGAATGGCGGAGCGACTGATCAACTCCGCCGAACTCGACCAGAGCGCACTCGACGTGACAATGAGCCGAATTCCGTTGAAGCGCTTCGGATCAGCTGCCGACATCGCCGAAGCAGTATGTTTCCTCGCAAGCGACGCGGCCGGATTCATCAGCGGTCAAAAGCTCAACGTCGACGGCGGCTACACCGTCTGAGCGCTATCCACCCAACTTGCGAAAGACCAGTCGCACGGCAAGTTCGAGGTGCGCCATCACCTCGTCCGTCGTCATCCGGCCGGCAACCCACGAGACCAGACTCGACATCCAGACGTCGTCGATGACCTTCACCGCATCCATCTGCTGTTGCGAGACTTCCTCGACGCCGATCGCCTTCGCGAACATCTCGGTCACGACCCCACCGAGCGCGTTGAGTTCCGGAGTCGCCGACGCGTCCGCGAACATGTACGCCCGAACCAACGCTTCGTAACGGAGGTGATCGGTCTCGAGGACCTCCGTATTCTTGCGCAGCACAAACAGAATTCGGTCCGACGGAGTCTCGCCCGGGATTACAAAGTCCTGGAATCTGTCACGCAAACCCTCGAACATCCACAACAATGCGACGACGAGCATGTGGTTCTTCGACGGGAAATACCGGTAAACAGTGCCGATCGCGACGCCGGCGCGATCGGCGACCGATCGCATCTGCACCGCGTCGTAGCCGCCTTCGGAGGCGGATTCCATTGCGGCGTCGACAATCCGGCGAAAACGCGCTCGTTGCGACGGCGTCGTACGACGTCCGGTCACCGAGCTACGTTCGACCACCGACTGGTCTGCCTTGTCGCCACCTGCCATGTCCACAACCCTAATTAGACGTCGTTTTGCCGACTCCCAATGTAGCCGCCCAACGCAATCGTCGGGTGCATGACTGCCCGCTTCCGAGCTGGCCGCCAGTAAGACTGGCCGAGATCAGGAAGCGCGCCGCGGCCGATCGGATCGGCCGCGTCTACGTGGATCTTCCGACCAGTCGCGCGACGGTGCGCGTCGGCCCGGCGCTTGAGTCCGGCGCCTGTCGGGTTGCGGCGCCCGTCGCTCCGGTCGGCGTTGACCAGTAGGGGCCGGCTGGGCGCGGCGAGCAGGCGGCCGACGTCGGTCAGTCTGTGGCTTCTTGGCAATGCCGAACCGAGGCTTGCCGAAGACCAGCGGAATCCAACCGCGACCGCTGCTCTCGGCCGAGGCGACAGCCTCGGGCTCACGGAAGGCTGCGTGCGCGATGAGCCCGAACATCAGCAAGGTGGTGATCATCGACGTTCCGCCCGCCGAGATGAGCGGTAGTTGCAGACCGGTCACCGGAATCAGGCCAACGACGTAGGCGATGTTGATGAACGCCTGCACGACGATCAACGTCGTTGCTGTCGCCGTCATGACCTTGAGGAACGGATCGGTCGACCGCTTCGCGATTCGCAGTCCGACGATCAGAACCGCGGCGAAGAGAGCAACGACGATCAGCGCACCGACCAGACCCAACTCTTCACCGATCACGGCAAAAATGAAGTCGTTGTGCGCCTGCGGGAGGTAACTCCATTTGGCGTCGGACTGCCCCAGACCGCGACCGAAGATGCCGCCGTTCGCCAAGGCGTACTTGGCCTGAGTGCTCTGGAAGTTCAAGCCTTGCGGGTCGAGATCAGGATTGAGGAAAGCCTTGATGCGATCCGAGCGGTAACCAGCAGTAAGCCCGAGCACGAGAAATGCGACTGCGGAACCGAGCGTGAGGCTGATGAACGTCTTCATCCGGAACAGCCCGAACCACAGCACCGACATGAAGATGATGCCGATGGTGATCGTGGTTCCGAGGTCCTTCTCCAACACCACCAGAACCAGAACCAGCAGCGTCGTACCGCCGATCACCGGCAGCGCACGGTTGACATCCATCCGCGCGTTCATGAACGACGCAACCGTCGCCGCGGACCAGATCGCCAGAGCAAGTTTGGCCAGCTCCGAAGGCTGGAAGGAAATACCCGCGATCACAAACCAGCTGCGAGCACCCATCTGTTCCGAGCCGATACCTGGAATCAGCACCAGGACAAGCAGAACAAGACACAGGATCAGCAGCCATGGTGAGGCTCTACGCATCGTTTCGGTCGGCAACCGCACGACCGCCACGAACATCACCAAACCGATCGCTGCGAACATGCACTGCGGCCAGAAGCGGGCGTAGGACGTCCCGGACAGAACATAGGATTCGACGCCCGAAGACGACAGCACCATCAGCAGTCCGAACGCGACGATCAGCACGACCAGACCGACGATCATATGGAAATCGAACAGAGGCCGATTCGTCCACATCGCCGTTCGAGCGCGGAAGGGTGTCGATGTGCGGTCACGTTTGTCCGACGATCCACGGGGTGAGTTAACTGGCTCTCCACTCCCGCGACCGTTGGGCTTGTCTTCACTGCGACCGGTCACCACACAAGTATCGTCCCACGACTCCTAACCCATGGGTAACACAAGTCCCATGAGTCACACGGGCTCGGCCTCCCGAGGTCCATGTAGACCCACGAAATACCAGGTCACGTCCTTCGCCGGCGTCGGTCTGCCACCGCTCCCGCCAACGAGAGCGTCAACATGACCACGCAGACGGCAAGCGCGATCCCGAACGCACGTCCGTATCCGTCGGGCGACGATCCGAGCACACCGAGATACAACCCCGATACCGCGGCCAGCGAGATGGTCGCTGACAGGCGCTGAGACAGTTGAAGGAAACCCGCCGCAACACCGTTCGCGCCCGGCGGTGCATATTCGAGAGTCAGCACCCGATTGGGCGCGTCGACCAAACCGCTGGCAACTCCCGACAACACCGCCAGGACCACCAGCACCGGGATCAGATGTTCCCGCGGAATCAGATTGACCGCTGCGATGTAGCCGAGGATGACAAGGATCTCGCCGACGATGGCAAAAACCACCGCACTTCGGCCGAACCTGGCAACCAGCCGCCATCCGAAAGCCGACGTCAATGCCATCGCGAGTGAGCTACCGGTCATGATCAACGCCGCACTCAGCGGGGCGAAGCCCAAACCCTCGATCAGATAGAGGCTGAGCACCGCGTTGACGGCGAGGATGGATCCGAACCAGAAGAGTGCAACCGTCGTACCCAACCGGAAGCCCCTCGAGGCGATCAACGACGGAAGCAGTACCGGCGTCCCGCCGCGCTCGGCGTACCGACGTTCCCAGAACCAGAAGGCAACGGCAGCGCCGAACGCACCGATCAGGAAAGCCGCAGCCACAGTGACACTGGTTCGGGTCACGATGGGCCACAACAGGAGCCCGGTCGTAGTCGCCAGCAGACACAGCCCAACCGGATCGATCGATGCGCCCGATCGGGTAGTTCGATCACGGCGCAGAAAGCGAAACGCCAAAATCAGAGTGATCACGGCAAACGGCACGTTGAGAACGAGAAGCAACCGCCATCCGAAGTCGGCGTCGGAATACTTCAGCAGAACGCCACCGAGGATCGGTCCGGAAACGCCGGCCAGACCACCCGCGGTGCTGTACGCGCCTAACGCCTTCGCCCGAGCCTTTCCGGACACCCGGTCGGTGATGATGCCGAGCACCTGCGAACTGATGGTGCCTGCGCCGATCCCCTGCCCAAGACGAGCCAACACGATCATCGACGGATCCGACGCACATGCTCCGAGGATTCCCATCACAGCGAAAATGCTCAGCCCCGCCAAGAACAAGCGTCGACGCCCAACGACGTCACCGAGTCGGCCCGCCGGCACAAGGGCCAAGCCGAAAGTCAGCGAATAGCTCGCAAGGATCCACTGCACCTCGGAGGTCGACGCGCCCAGCGACGCCCGGATCGACGGAACCCCGATTCCGAGCACCGCCGAATCGAGAAGGGTGGTGAAGCCCGCGGCTACGCAGACGATAATCTCCCAGCGGACGGCCGAATCGAGCTTGGTGGATTCGGCCGCCGCTGTGACCGTGTGGGACAGGACCCGTTACCCCGCAGCTTCAGACGCGGCCCGACGCGTGAGCGGCGGTCGCAACCCCAAGTGCTCTCGCAGCGTCGACGTGGAGTACTCGGTGCGGTACGCCCCACGCTCCTGCAGTTCCGGGATCAACCAGTCCACGATCTCGTCGAGGCCGGTCGGCACCAGGTACGGCGAGATGTTGAAGCCGTCCGAAGCTCCGTTGCGCACCCAATGGACCAACTGATCTGCGACCTGCCCTGGAGTGCCCGCAAAACCCGAACGCTGCGAGGTCTCGATGGCGACCTGACGTAGGGACAGATTCTTTGCCTCGGCGAGAGCCCGCCATTCACGTGCAATCGCAATGGGGTCGTTGCCGTCTCGTGCGGAACCGCGCGTCTCGGACACCGGGCGGGCAACCGGATCTTCCTCCGGTAGTGGACCGTCCGGGTCTCGGTCGGAAAGGTCCTTCCCCCACACCAATCCGACGAGGGACAGTGCGGTTTGGCCGGTGAACTGACCTTCGAGGACCCACCGCGCCTTCTCTTCGACCTCGGACTCGTTCTCCGCCAACACGATCTGCGTGCTGGGCAGGATCTTGACGTCGTCCTCCGGTCGCCCGACGCTACGCAACCGAGCCCGAATGTCGTCGGCGAAGTCGAGCGCGCCGTCGAAATGCGTCCCGTGTCGCGAGAAGATGACGTCGGCGTGCGTCGCCGCGAAATCGCGTCCAGTCGGCGAATCGCCCGCTTGAAAGATGACCGGATGTCCCTGTCTGCTGCGGGGAAGCGTCGGCGTCACGGTGATGTCGAACTGCGAAGTCTGGCGGCGTACGTCGCTCACGGCTCCCGGAGTCGACCAGTTCTCGGACGTGCGAGAGTCCGAGATCGCGTCGTCGGCCCACGAATCCCACAGTGCCCGTGCAGTTTCGATGAACTGCCCGGCACGCTCGTAACGCAGGGCGTGGTCGAGGAAACCACCGCGACGGAAATTCTCTCCCGTCCAAGCGTTGTCAGTGGTGACCGCGTTCCAGCCGGCCCGTCCGTCGGAAAGTAGATCGAGGCCGGAGAGTCGACGGGCGAGGTCGGCCGGTTCGTTGTACGTGGTGTTCTGTGTCGCGACCAGCCCGATCTTGTCGGTGATACCGGCGAGGGCGGCCAACTGCGCAATGGCGTCGGGGCGGCCGGCGATATCCAGATCGAGAATCTTGCCGTTCTGCTCGCGAAGACGAAGGCCCTCACCGAGGAAGAAGGCGTCGAACAGACCTCGCTCGGCGGTGAGTACCAACCGCCGAAACGTCTCGAAGTCGATCTGGGATCCGCTCGAGGAATCGGACCAGATGGTGGTGTGGTTGACCCCTTGGAAGAAGACGCCGAAGTGAACGTGTGCGTCGGGTCGAGGTACGGCGGAGCGTGATGCAGTCATAGCCGAAATGTCCTTAGCGCGAAGTCAAGTCAGGAGGAGTGGACGAATCGATTTGCGGGCCGCTGCAGGCCGAGGTTGCCCCTCAGAGTCGATCCCGGAACCGGGCGTCGCGTCAATCCGGACTTCGACAGCGCCGGAAGCACGAATTTGGCCAGCACCGGAAGGTCCTCGTCGATCACGAGAGCGTGGAAATGAACACCGTCGACGTGTCCGGCCAATTCCTTCAGAACCACGGCCGCTTCCCCCGGATCTGCAGCCAGGAGCAGTCGGCCAGTGACGACGGCATTCCCGTGCGAGTTCAGCTCGATCAACCGCTGCGCCGCAGACAGATTCGGCGTATCGAATGCCACATCGACCTCGGCGACCACCAATGACGCGCCCTCATCGCGCGCCTTGGCAGCCGACTGTGCAATGGCCTCCACCGAATCACCGGAAACGAGAACAACATCGGCCTGGTGTGGTTCGATGTCGCCGTAGCGGCCGAACACCACCAACTGGCCTTGCGGCGGCCGCGGAACGATTGACGGCCCCTTCACCGAGAAGGTGTCGCCCTCGAAATTGACGTAATGCAGACGATCACGCTCGAGGAAACGCCCACTGAGATAGTCACGGACGACGGCGTCGTCCTCCCACGAATCCCAGAGATCTGTCACGACGGAAACCGAATCCCGCTGCTCCTGCTGACGCGCCGATTCCGTCGTTACCGGAGCCCTCCCCCACGCCCTCGCCGCGGCATCGTCTTCGACCGGAACAGCAAGCCAGCCGCCACGCCCACGCGAGGAGTAGTCCAATGTCGCCAATTGCGAAGAGGTGTGGAACGGTTCGGCGTACGTGGTCCCGACGACGGGGACCAGTCCGATCGTGCTGGTCGTCGCCGCCACGTATGACGCCCTGGAGACGGCATCGATGCGGCCGACAACGTCACCACTCGGAGGGAGGATGGAATCGTCGAACGTCGCGAAGGTGAAGCCCGCATTCTCGGCAGCCGCGACGCGATCGCGCACGGTCTTACCCGTGAGCAACTGATCCGGGCGGTGTGAGCTTCGGCGCCAGGCAGCGGGGTGAGTGCCCTCGCCGTCCAGTTCGATACCCACGGCAAATACAGTCATGTGTCCTCCATCGGTCCTGGCGGTAGCACCCACACTGCGCAAACGAAGCGGGTTGCTGCGGCATCATCGAGCCAGGTCTCTCAGCCACTCTGGATGGTGGATGCAATCTATGCGGGCGACGCTGAACAAGTCAAATCACGATCTGCGAATCATATTGACCAACAACATATTTCAATACAATCATCCTGATCGAAAGGGTTGCGCAACGGTAGCCGACGTAGACACCAAAGAGCCCCGCCCGACTCGCGTCGGACGGGGCTCTCGGTGTGCGCTGGAACGCTACTTCGCGCCCATCCATGCCTGATCGAACAGCATGATGCCGGTTGCAGTCGGAACCACACCGTGCACGTTCTTCTGCCAAGCCCAGAACGACGTGAGCCCGCCGATCGGCGCCGACGGAACCGTCTCGTTCCACAGCGTCTGAATCTTGCCGATGATCGCCAGGGTCGACGAATTATCCTTGGCTTGTTGTAGATCTGCGATCAGCTGATCCATCGCCGGGTTCGCATATCCAGCAGTATTCGCCATCGAGGTGCTGTTGGTCGTGGAGAACAATCCGAGATCGAGAATCGACTCGTACATTCCGATGCCCGCGTGCGCCAGGTCGAAATCGTGCTTGACGTAGACGTTCTGCACGATGTCGCCGGCGTTGTTGGCCAAGATCAAGTTCACCTCGAACCCGACGGCCTGCAACAGTGACTGCACGGCGAGGCCGATCGCGTGGTCCTTGGGCTCACTGAGCACGACGTAGTCGAGAGTGCCGTCGTATCCGTCTGCCTTCGCCTGATTCAGAAGTTCCTTGGCCTTTTCGGGGTCGTAGGCAATACCCGGTGTGTCCACGTGCCATTGCGACGTCGGACCGAACAACTCCGAGCCAGGCAGTCCCTCACCGTTTTCCACGCGCTGATCGATCAATGTCGTGTCCAGCGCGTAGCCGATAGCCCGGCGAACGCGAACATCCGAGCCCGGTCGGCCTTCACGATTGTTGACAATCTCGGCACTACCGGCGTTGAGCACGTCGATGTAGCCGGGGTAACCAGCGGACTTGGCGGAATTGATCGCCGAAGTGAGGCCGCGAATGTAGGCAACATCGAGCTGACCACTGTTCAATGATTCGAGATTGGCCTGCGGACCGTTGAGTGCAACCATCCGCAGTTTGTCCAGCTTGGGAGCACCGCCGTAGTAGGACGGGTTGGCCTTGAAGATTCGCTCGACGCTCGGCGTGAAGAGATCTTCCGTGAAGGGTCCGGCACCCACCGCGGTGAACTTGTCGCCTTGCTGCGAACTCGGGGCGACGATCATCCCGTGCCCGAGAGCGAGCATCGACGGAAAGCGCATCCACGGCGTCTTCAGCTTGAAGTCGACCGTCGTGGGACCGCTTGCCTGCGCCGATTCCACCGAAGCCAGCCACAACTCGGCGCCATTGCCCTTGCCCGCGTTGTACCGATCGATGCTTGCAATCACGGCGTTGGCGTCGAGTGCGGAACCGTCGCTGAACTTCACACCGTCGCGAAGTTTCAACGTCCACGTGCTTCCGTCGTCGCTGGTATCGAGCGATTCAGCCAACTTGGGCTCGAACTCGCCGCTCGCAGTGTCGTAACTCATCAGGACGTCGTACACCGCAGCAAAGGCCTCACCGCCGGAACCGCCGCGCGCTGCCGTCTTGGTCGGGTCAAGTGAGGGAACGAGAACCTGCACGCCGTACGTCATGGTTCCGCCGGCGACCGCGTCGCCTGGGTCCGGTTGCTCGTTGACCATGCCGGTCACGACGTCCCCCGACGTATTCGTCGTATCGGTTCCGCTGTCGTCACCGTTGCTCGCGCAGCCCACCAACAGAACCCCGGTACCGAGCAATGCGACGGCGACCCGGCTGACTTTCCCGATGCGCCAAGATCTCGAGTGCGACACGGAGATTCCACCTCACTTCCAGTAGACGCAGCCACGGATCGGCCGCAATCGGCTAATAGTGATGTCCTCTGTGGAGTGACGCCCAGCACGTTCCCGGTGACCGGAAACATTCACGGAGTCAAAGGATGCGCACAACTGAGATGATCGGGCCGAGTGGTTGACGGCGACTGACATCCGAACACGAAAAAGCTCCAACCTTATGTTCGAAGAACATGAGATTGGAGCTTGTCGATAAGAATTATGGTGGCCAGGGCCGGGATCGAACCGGCGACCTTCCGCTTTTCAGGCGGACGCTCGTACCAACTGAGCTACCTGGCCGGACGGCACCCGAACCGAATGCCTATCGCATTGCTTTGTTCTCAACCAATTGATTGAGAACAAAGCTTTGCGACCCTGACGGGACTCGAACCCGCGACCTCCGCCGTGACAGGGCGGCGCGCTAACCAACTGCGCCACAGGGCCTTGCTTTTTCCTTGCTGTGAAACCGTACTACATCTTCGAGCCGCTCCCAAACCACTGTCCTGGCCTGGCATTTGTGCATCTCAAAGCGTGTCGTGCGGGTCAAACCATACTGCATCGTTTCGCTTTCGCAAAACGTACCCCCTACGGGATTCGAACCCGCGCTACCGCCTTGAAAGGGCGGCGTCCTAGGCCGCTAGACGAAGGGGGCCCGCCGGATCTCTCCGAACTAGTACCCCAACGGCGTTCCGTTGGGAGCTTGGATAGCTTATGGCACAGCGTTCGGAAATCACAAATCGCCTGGTCATGGGCGAAAAGTGGACTATTCCGCGTCGGGGAACTCCACTTGTGGCCAGCCGTCGCGATGAAACTTCTCCAACCACTCCGGTGTGGCCATGGCTTCGAGCACCACTTCGAGGGACTCCTCGAACCACACACCCAGATCACCACTCGAGGCAATCAGGTCCGCCATGTACCGCTGGCCGGCAAGGCTCGCTGCCAGTACGCGCGTGAATTTCTCCGGGTCCACGTCTTCGCGGAGCAAACCGTCGTCCTTGGCGCGCAATGCCAACTCGTAGGCGGTCTTTCCCCAGACCTGCCCGCCACCCGATTGCACATCCTTGTAGAACTCCGGCTCGATGATCAGCCGGAATTCCGCCTGCACGATTACCTCGGTACGGAAGACCTCGGCAATGTCGAGCACAAGCCCGTGCAAAGCGACGAATGGATCGAGGTCTGTTCTCTTGGCCCAACGATCAGTGATTCCAGTGAAGGTTTCGATAGCCGAGGTCAGAACCGCTCGCGCCAACTCTTCCTTGGACTGGAAATGGAAATACATGGCGCCTTTGGTGGCGCGGGAGCCCTCGAGGATCGTGTTCACCGACGCAGCTGCATAGCCGCGCTTGGCGAATTCGACTGCAGCCGCTTCGACCAGGGCGGCGCGGGTACGCCGCGCACGCTCTTGTTGACGTGCCATTTACGGTGTTGTGCCTCTCGCAGAGTTGGTACGCAGAATCGCCGTGATCGGCGCCTGTCATCCCCCGAAACCTCACAATATCCCCTCCAACACACCCTACGTAAGGACTAGAGCGATACCCGCCAAAAGTACTAGAGGCAATCGGCTGTTCGGGGGACAACAACCGACTTTATGCCCAAAAGACACCAAGTGGTATGGTTTTGGCCGCTCGGGTGCGCTGCAGGGGGTGCGCATCCGAGCTTTTTCGTGTCCGAGATTCCGATAATCCGACCTCGCAGACGGACCTGCTTCGCCGACGGATGAACGGCAATCCCAAGGTTTTAAACAACTAATGCGATTGTTTATTCCCCAGTTTTTGTCGAAACCGTGCTGGCAGCATCGAAATAACACAGTTAGACTGTCTAAATGAACGATGGCGAGGGTCGCAGCAAGACTCGGGACGAGATCGACGTACTTTGGGACGATCTGGGTGCCTTCGTCCGGCGTCTCCGCACCAAACGCCACGACCACAAACTCACGCCGAGCCAGATCCAAGCTCTCGGCCACCTCGACCGACAAGGTCCGTTGACCGCAAAAGAGTTGGCGAAATTCGAGCGCGTCACACCGCAATCCATCGCAAAGACCGTGGCCGCGCTCGAGGAACAGGGCATGGTGACGCGAAGGGCGGATCCATCGGACGGCCGCGCGGCCCTGGTCACGATGACCGAACTAGGCACGTCGACCCTTCACGAAGACCGAACGAAACGCACGCAGTGGTTGGCCGAGGTCATCGACGCCGAGTGCACCGAAGCCGAGCGTGACTTGCTTCTGATCGCCGGCCGAATCCTGCGCAGACTAGGCCAGGGCGCGTCCCCAGCATCGACATCGATATCAGAGGAGTCACTGATGAACCCGTGACCGCCGTCGTCGAAACGTCGACACCCCAAGCCTCCGTTCCCCTGAAACTGAGTCTTGCTCTCGGTTCGGGAACCGTTCTTCAGGCACTGAACTCGTCGATGATTGCGGTGGCAATCGTCCCGATCGCCACATACTTCGGTTCCAGTTCGGGCACAGCGTGGGTCATCTCGGCTCTCTACATCGCGACTGCAGTCACGGCACCGGCGGCGGGGCGACTCGGATCGATCCTCGGCGCCAAACGCGTCTATCTGGCGGGATTGGGTCTGATCGCTGCCGGATCGATCCTCGGCTCGCTCGCCCCGTCGCTGGGTTGGCTTATCGCGGCGCGGATTCTGCTCGGAATCGGCACGGCGACACAGTATCCGAATGCGATGACCGTCATCCGCGAATACGCTGACCGTCACCGGGCTCAAACCCGTTCAGCTATAGCAACACTCACCATTTGCGCTCAATCGGTCGTCGCGCTGGGGCCTACTCTCGGCGGGTTGCTGGTCGGCACACTCGGTTGGCAGTCGATCATGTGGGTGAACCTCCCGCTTGTCGTCGTCACTGCCCTATGGGTCTTCTTCGCCGCTCCGAGCGACTCCGCCCTGCCCGACCGGGCCGGCGCCACTGCGTTGTTCAAGTCACTCGACCCACTCGGTATCACGCTGTTTCTGGCCCTGACGACGTCGACGATGCTCTTCCTCCTGTCTCTCGCCGAGCACGCGAAGTGGTATCTCGTCCCGTCGACGGCCCTCTTCGCGTTCCTGTTCGTCTGGTGGGAACGTCGAACCGCCTCGGCGTTCATCGACGTCCGTGCCGTCGCCCGAAACCGCGCACTGAGCATGACTCTCAGCCGGACCCTGCTGACTTACACAGCGTTCTACTGCATCTTCTTCGGACTCCCCCAGTGGCTACAGGTAGCCCGCGGAATGTCACCGATCAGCGCCGGGCTCTTCATGCTGCCCGTCGCTGCGGTCGGGATCTTCGCGACCATGTCCGCGTCCAGGGTGTACGGGAAATTCGGCGCACGGATCACCCTCCTGATCGGCACCGCCGCGTTGGCTGTCGGCGGGATTCTGATCGCCTTTGTCGAATCCAGTTCGACTCCCCTTGTGGCACTCCTGCTGATAGCGGCGATCCTGGGCATCCCCAACGGCTTCAACAACATGGGAAACCAGAACCTGATCAACTCGGTGACCACCTCCGCCGACGTCGGGACCGCGATCGGCCTGTACCGAACAATCCAGTACATCGGCGCCAACCTTGCGGCCGTCGTCATCGAGCTGACCATGCGCGGAACCATCGACGACGCGGGTCTGCATCGCACGGGCGGGACCATCGCAGTCATCGGAATCGCCCTTCTGGTGGGGGTGGTGTTTTCACGGACTCTGCGGTCCCGTTAGACTCTGCGCCGCGCCCCTAGGCGGCGCCGGGTCTTGTGCGTTCGTGCCACATCAATTCGTGCCACGTGAATGCATCAGCAGGTCATCGAAGCAGGAACTCGACGCTCACGCGCTCGAATGCCTCCTTGGCTTCGATCATCACCCAGTGCCCGCAGTTCGGGAATACATGCAGTTCGGCGTTCGGAATCAGTCGCATCGGAATCATCGGCATGTCCGGTGGACACTGCCTGTCGTCGAGCCCCCATGTCAGCAAGGTCGGGCATTGCACCTTGTGCATCATCGACCAGTACGGCGGCACATCCGAGTTGGACATCATCTGCTGCTGAGCGGCAAAGGCTTTGGATCCGTACATCGCGGTCAATGCCTGGTGCGAGGCCGGATCGTTGGCCGTTTCCCATCGTTCCTCGATCCGCGCCTCGGTGACGACAGTCTTGTCGTACACCATGCATTCGAGCCATCGAACCAACTTCTCACGGCTGGGAGCGTCGGCGAAGTCCTGCAGGAGACGGGTACCTTCACTTGGATTCTGACTGAAGATGTTCGGGCCGACGCCACCGATGGTGACCAGCCTGCAGACACGCTCCGGGAACCTCATCGCGACGTTGACGCCGACTACCCCACCCATCGAATTGCCGATCATCGCAGCCGATTCGATTCCCAGCGCGTCCATGAATCGGATCACCGACGACGCTGCCGTGATCACCGGATGGCCGTCGACGGGATCGCTCACGCCGAAACCCGGGAACTCGAGGATGTAGCAGTGGAAATGCTTCGCGAAGACCTCGAGGTTCCCCCGATAGTTCCGCCAACCACTCACACCGATCCCTGAGCCGTGCAACAGGATCAACGGCGGACCATCGCCCGCCTCGTGATAGCGCAAAGTCCCCTTGTCGGTAGCGACTTCGCGTTTGGTCCCCTCATAGGTCACGTCCATCACGCAAGATTAGAACGTGTTACAGATTCAGGACGGCTGATTGCGGAACTTCGCAACCACCGTCAGAAGCATCCCCCGCTACCTCGACGCCCACTGCGATTCGTGGACTTCTGCTCGCTCGGTTTCGACTTCCCCGGCCCAGCCTTCACACACCGGTTGGGGCGCCGCACTTGCTCGAAGTGTCCGGCGCTCACAACATGACCGGCCACACTCACCCGGACAGACGTGTCTGCGCGGGCGGTTCCGACTTCCGCCGAACCCAACGCCAACGCGAATGCAGCCACCAGCACCAGGGCTACCTTCTTCGAGATCTTCATTGGCACGGCCACTGAGACACGGTTCCACTCCAGATACTGAACAGGTGCGCGCGTCTAAGGAACACGCTGAGTGTCGACGATATTCAGTACGGGTGGCCGGCCGCGATCCTTTAGCTCACCAGTATCTGAACAGTCGACAACAAAAGTTTGGGCGGCACGTCAACATCCCGAGGGCGTCAACGAGCCAACGACCAAGCTACGCACCAATACTGAGAATCACGTAAACATCGTGCAGACGCCGGGGCCGGCGCCTTTCGAAACTCCCCCAAGCGATGTCCAGGTTCACGTCCTGCCTGAATCGTTCTGTTTGGTACTTTTACCCCCTGAGGCGCACTCCTCAGATTCGCTGTCGACCCAGCACAAACGGCGTGCAGTACAAATCGGATACTGCGGCCCGCGAACGCCTTACCAAGCACTCACGAAAGCCCGGGCAAACATGACCGAAACGGAAACCACAGTGCGGGACGACCCGCCGCGGACGCCATTCGAACCCGAGGATCGCTGGGTTCCCGTCGACCGTAGATGGTTCGGCCTGGACCGAGCGACCATCATCCCCGCAGCGATAGTGCTGGCCGTTGCGATAGTCATGAGCATCCTCATCCCGGCCGTCAACAACTCTGTCGCCTACGACGACGAAGTCGTGGCCGGGGATGTCATGGAACTCAAAGACGGCATCACCTTCGTTCCCGCCGTCGGCTGGGGAATCACAGACGGGGTCCGCGAAACTGATGCTCCCGTCTCCGGTTCGTTCCCGCAGCGCGCAACTCTGGTGAACAGCGGTGCACTGTTCACCGTCTACACGGCACCCTTCGCCGGTGACGCGAACGCTCTACTCGAACAGATCAAGAAGACCTCGGACGCCCTGGCAACAGCAGAGTCTTTGCGCGTCAGCGGCGACTCTTCCTCGATCACCACGGCGAGCGGCATTCGTGGTGTCATCACCAGCTACTCGAACTCGACTGCCGACGGCGTGATCGCAGCATTTGTCGTCGACGGAAAAGGCATCGAAGTTGTCTCCACCGGGCCGAGCGATGTGGCTCCGACCATCACGGACGACATTGCTCACATGATCGTGAGCATCAGCCACCGAGCCGGAGAGGGTTCCTGATGAGCACTCCCACAACACAACCCGCAAACGATCTCCTCACCCGCGCCGGTGCGATAGAGAACTCCGGTTGGGGTAGGTCGTTCACGTTCTACCAGCCGCGCAACGCCGCTTTCTGGGTTTACCTCGCTTTGGTGGTGAGCGGCGCCTTCAAATTCTTCTCGCTGCTGTCGTCGTCCGCCGGCGCTTACGGAGAAGCCATCGCGCTTTCGCYGGTGCTGTTCGGTGTGTACGGCGCCATCTTCTGGTGGTTCACGCAGCACATCGACAGGTACGCGCGCCAACCGGTCAAACTGATCGTCGTTGCGTTCCTGTGGGGCAGCTTCGCCGCTACATGGGTGATGGCCGCAAACGCCAACGACGCCATCTTGTCCTTGTACGCCAAGACATTCGGACAGGCGTGGGCATCGGACTGGGGCCCCGGCCTGACAGCTCCGTTCACCGAAGAAATCGCCAAGGGCATCGGGTTGCTCCTGCTCATCGCACTGGCATCTCGATTGGTGCGCACCGCATTCGACGGATTCATCCTCGGCGCCTTCATCGGACTCGGCTTCCAGATCTTCGAAGACGTTCTGTACGCCTTGAACTCGGCCGCGTCGCAGTTCGGAGCCGATCCGGTCGGCGCTGCGATGCCGACGATCATCCTCCGCATGGTATTCGGAGTGGCCGCACACACTCTGTACAGTGCGATCTTCGGTGCCGGACTCGTCTATCTACTGGGACGGCCGGCGGAACCGCGTCGTGTGGGGCGCGGACTCGCACTGATGGCGACCGCGATGCTGCTCCACGGCCTGTGGGATTCCGCCGGTGCCTTGACACAAGGCAAGAATGCACTCCTCTTTCCGCTCTTCTTTGTCATGGTCGCCGCTGCATTGACCCTCGTGGTCCGCGTGTTTCGAATGACGGTTCCACGTGAACGCCAGTTCCTGAGCGACATCCTGGCACCGGAAGTCGACCGTGGTGTCATCACGGACGAAGAATTCGTCGCTCTGTGCGGCGACCACAAGGCACGCAGGGCTTTCCGCAAATCTGCAGGCGGACACGCGGCCCGTAGACGCGCCGAATACGTCCTCGAAGCCGCGGCAGACCTCGCCGACGCTCTGGCAGACTCCCACGGAACCAACACCGGCCGAGTCGAATTCGCTCGATCCGAGGTAAGTCGTATCAGGAGTGGTCAGCCGTCGGTCAAGCTCTGACCCGCTCCGAACTGGAATTCAACGCCGCGTCCCCTCGTGCGAGAGCACAAGGGAACGCGGCGTTGGCCATTGATCACGTTGCACATCCGGTTCGTCACGTCGCGATCAACCGCTGAACCGCCCCGACCGCAGCCTCGCGACGCTGAGCGACGGGACGGGACGACTTGAGCGCGAACATCCGGGCGATGTCGGTGATCAACAGAATCAACTCCGCGGGATTCCACTCGGGGTCGATGTGTCCCTCGAGTTGACCTTTGCGAATCTCGGCTACCTTCGGCCGGAACGTCTTGCTTCGTATGTCGTCCTCGCTCATGACGTCCGGTGCTTCGAGATCCGCCCATTGCTGCAATCGAGCGTTCTCGGGATGCGCGACGTAGTTGTCGAAGAGTCGACCTGCATACCCCGGCAGATCATCACCTCGTAGCGCTGTCTCCGCTGTGGTTTCGGACGTCCATTGCTCAGTGACGGCAGAAAACAACTCTTCCTTGCTCGCGAAGTACGCGTAGAGACGGTCCTTGCTGGCACGCGCTTGCGCGGCGATCCGATTGATCCGCGCGCCGGCCAGGCCGCACGTCGCAAATTCGTCCTTTGCGGCCGCCAGAATGCGGTCTCTCGTGGCTTCCCCTGCTGAGCGCATGTTCACAGCCTAGAACGAATCGACCGTTGCCGAACCATCCGGTTCGGCGTAGCGTGCAGAGTTGACGAACAATTTGGTTCGCGAACTTCGGCCAACTCACCCGCCGACGCAAGGAGAGACATGAATCTCGATGACGCTCGAACCGCATTCACCCGGCTCCGTGGATCGGAAAGTGGTGTTTCACCAGCAGAACTCGACGAAGTGTGGGCCGCGCTGGAAACCGTTGCCGCCGAGGAAATCCTCGGCGAATGGAAGGGCGACGACTTCGCCACCGGTCATCGTCTGCACGAAAAACTGTTCGCGAGCCGCTGGTACGGCAAGACTTTCAATTCCGTCGAGGATGCAAAGCCGTTGATCTGCCGAGACGAAGACGGCAACCTCTACTCCGACGTCAAGAGCGGCAATGGCGAGGCAAGCCTGTGGAACATCGAGTTTCGTGGCGAAGTCACGGCGACGATGGTCTACGACGGCGCGCCGATCTTCGACCACTTCAAGAAAGTCGACGATTCGACGCTCATGGGCATCATGAACGGAAAATCGGCGTTGGTTCTCGACGGCGGACAGCACTACTACTTCCTGCTCGAGCGAGCGTGATTCGCGCCGAACAGAATTCGACGTCCGCCATGCAGATGACAGCGGCGCTCTCACACGGCCCGCACTCCCCCTTCACACTCGACACCGTCGAGATCGACCAACCCCGCGCAGACGAGATCCTGGTTCGCATCGTCGCGACAGGCCTGTGCCACACGGATCTGTTCACGAAGACGGTGCTACCGGAAAAGCTCGGGCCCTGCGTGTTCGGACACGAAGGCGCCGGCGTCGTGCAAGCCGTTGGCTCGTCGATCGACAACATCGCGGCTGGTGATCACGTATTGCTGAGCTACCGCAGTTGCGGTGTATGCAGGCAATGTCTCAGCGGCCATCGGGCGTACTGCGAAAGCTCACACGGGCTCAACAGCTCTGGCGCACGCACCGACGGCTCGACGCCGGTCCGGCGAAACGGAACTCCGATACGGTCCGCATTCTTCGGCCAGTCCAGCTTCGCGGAATACGTCATAGCCTCTGCCGACAACACCGTCGTCGTCGATCCTGCAGTGGACCTGACCGTCGCGGCTCCGCTCGGCTGCGGGTTTCAAACCGGCGCGGGTGCCGTGCTGAATCTACTTCGCCCCGAGCCCGACTCGACGTTTGTCGTTTTCGGGGCAGGCAGCGTCGGACTCGCAGCGCTGCTGGCGGCGAGGGCTGCCGGCGTTTCCACCCTGATCGCCGTGGACCCCGTTGCACAGCGGCGCGAACTCGCCGAGGAATTCGGCGCCGTCACCGTCGACCCGACCACCAAGGACGCGGTTGAAGCAGTACGCGCCGCCACCGACGGAGGTTCGACACATTCCCTCGACACCACCGGAATCGGCTCCGTGATCAGTCAAGCCGTCACATCACTTCGAGCACGGGGAACACTGGCAGTAGTCGGACTCGGAGCATCCACGGTCGAGGTGAACATGACCGACATCATGCTGAGCGGAAAGACAATTCGAGGATGCATCGAAGGAGAGTCGGAAGTCTCGACGTTCATCCCCGAACTCGTCGAACTCTTCACTGGTGGCCGGTTTCCGATCGACCGCTTGGTGACGCGCTACGCATTCGCCGACATCAACAAAGCCGTCGAAGATCAAGCGTCGGGGCGCGTCATCAAACCCGTTCTCGTGTGGTGAGGGGCGAAATGTCTCATTCGTCGACCCGACGGAATTCGCCCTAGACTGCGCTCCTGCACTAGACGTCGGAGCAAGGTGGGGACGATGACAGAACACACCAGTACAGGCGCGGGCCACGGCCGGGCCGTTATGCCGATCATCCGGATGCGCGCACGCAGCCGCGACGAGAACCATCGCGCATCGACGCCACTCGAACTGTTCTTCGACCTGTGTTTCGTGGTTGCGGCCGCACAGGCCGGAGTTCAACTGGTGCACGCTGTTGCCGAGGGCCACTACGTCGACGGCATCGCCGGTTATATGTTCGTCTTCTTCGCGCTGTGGTGGGCGTGGGTGAACTTCACCTGGTTCGCGTCTGCCTACGACACGGACGACGTCCCCTACCGGATCGCGACCTTCGTACAGATTTGTGGCGTGCTCGTCTTCGCCGCCGGAATCCCCGACGCATTCGACGGAACCGACCGTACGACGGCCATCGTCGGCTACCTCATCATGCGAATTGCGCTCACCTGCCAATGGCTTCGAGCCGCCAGCGGTGAATCCGGTGCAGCGCGAACCACTGCTCTGCAATATGCCGCCGGGCTCGTGATCGTCCAGGCCGGCTGGATCGTGCTGCTCCTGATGCCGGCGTCGGCGTGGATTCCGGGCTTCTTCGTTCTCATGATCGCCGAACTCGCGGTGCCGGCAATCGCCGAGCGCAACCATCAGACTCCGTGGCACCCGCAACACATCGCCGAACGCTACGGCCTCTTCACCATCATCATGCTCGGCGAAACCATTGCTGCCGCCACCATCGCGGTCCAATCCGGCATTCGTGATTTCGACGCCGCCGACCTACTGATTCCGATTGCTGTCGGCGGAGTTCTGATCGTGTTCTCCGCGTTGTGGATCTACTTCGCCGTCCCGATCCACGAGTACCTCGCAGACCAGGGCAATCGCGCCGTCCTGTTGTGGGGATACGGGCACTACTTCGTATTCGGATCCGCTGCGGCCATCGGCGCCGGCATCGAAGTAGCCGTCGAGGAAGCAGTTGGCGAGGCGCACATTTCGACGTTCGCAGCATCTGCCGCGGTCACGATCCCGGCCGCGATGTTCCTGATCTTCGTGTGGCTCATGCACTCACGCCACTTCAAGCGCGACAGGATCGAGCAGGCTGTTCTACCGGTGGCCGCAATCCTGGTTCTCGCCTGCACATTTGCCGGACACTGGGCGGTCCCGCTCGCCGGACTGGTGGCGGCGGGAACCGTCGGAGTCGGCGTCGGCCTGAGCACTCGGTCGAAGAGCTGACTCAGATTTCCGGGGCCGGAGCCTCGCCCTTACTCTGCGGCTCGTGTTGCTTGAGCTCACCGCGCATCTTGTCGAGATCCTTGCCACGCTTTTTGTACATGTAGCCGAGCGCGACAAGACCCAGGAACAACGCAACACCCAGGACTGCACCGACAACGGAGGCTCCGCGGAAACCGGGGCCGTCGACGTCGAGGATCCGCTCGCCCGCATGCGCTGCATTGTTGTTGCCGAGAACAACTGTCAGAGAGAGCAGATTCGGCAGCGCGAAGATCACACCCAACGCGAGAGCCGTGATCTGGATGATTCGAGCATGCTTGCGCTTGCGCACCTGCCAGACCGCTCGGAAGAAGATGAGCGGGACCAGGGTGCAGACGAGACCGAACAGCAGTCCCCACGCGATTCCGGCGCTGAAGCTGCCGTTCGCCAACGACGCAATTCGCTGCGCCCACCAACGCGGAAGGAAGGCGGCAAGGATGAAGTAAGCGATGACCAGGACCACCGCCATCACTGCGATCCCGATGGCCTTCTTCGCCCACGGCGGCATGCCCGGTTTTGCGGTGGCCGGTGAAGTTTCCGGTGTCGTCATGACAAATCCTCGTCTAGTCGGCGTCTGTACTGACGAATCTATCCGTTACGGGCGTTCCTCATCCGCATCGAGAACGATCCGGGCAAGCCGCTTCGGAGCAACGAGGGTGAACGAGGTGTAGATCCACTCCTCCAGTTGCGACCATTTCTCCTCGGAAACGTCGGTGCCGATGTCGAGCGCAACCCACCCGTGTCGACCGAGACCGTAGCCGGCAGCGCTTGCACCTGGTTCGGTGGCCACCACCGCTTCGGCTTCCTCCTTGCTCAACTTGACGGTCAAGGAGGTGGCTTCGACGTTGCAGAACACGAAGTTCTTGCCGCGGACCCGGAAGGTCGGGTGGCCGTCCCACGCTTCGATGTCGACGCGCTCCGCCTCCGGCAGGGACAACGAGATCTCTTCGAGTCGACGCATGTTGTCGGGCATGGAGACGATTCTGCACGCTCGATACCGCGCTTGACACCCGCGACACCGCTAGGCTCGGCGACGACCGCGTTACCGAACTCCGAACACAGGGAGAGTGGCATGCGCACGTTAGTTCATCTGGTTCTGCTCATTTGTGGAATCGCCGTTGCCGTCGGCTCGTTCATGTACGTACTCGCCGGGGTCAAACCCAACAACGTTCGCCTCGAGGACCTGCGGGACGGTTTTCCGGCCGGGTGGGCAATCGAGCAACTCGGCGATCAGTCCGTGACCTTCTACCGTTCGATGGCGATACTTCTGCTCGCTGCAGCCGTGTTGATTCTGATCGCCGCTTTGTTCGGTTCTCGTATTTCAGCGTGGATCGGAATCATCGTGGGATTGGGAACTCTGGGCACGTTCTACTACCGAGTGAACGATCAATTCGACAATGTCATCAGGGAAAACTACTCCACGATCCTGACAAATCAGACAGGATTCATCTTGACGGCCGGCGGACTGATTCTCGCTCTCCTAGCGTGTCTGGTCCCCCGCGAGAAGACCCGAGCCTGACCGCTCGGCAACCGGAGGGTTACCGTCGACGCCGACATTCACTAGTGTCTGCAACAGCCGGGTACTGACGAGTAGTACCCCAGAAGAGGTAGGGCATCAATGGCATCGCTTGACGACCTTCTATCCCAGATCCCCATCGACCAGATCGCGCAGCAACTCGGCGTGGACCAGGCAACTGCCGAATCGGCGGTCAAGACTGCACTTCCGACCCTCGTCGGTGGCCTCGGCGCCAACGCTCAGGATCCCGCAGGCGCAGCCTCACTCGAAAGTGCGCTGCAGTCGCACGCTGACACCAGCCTTCTCGACGACGGCGTCGACATCAGCAAAGTCGACACCGCTGACGGTCAGAAGATCGTCTCGAACATCTTCGGCGGCAACACCGATCAGGTCGCCAGCGCACTGGGCGGTGTCGGTGGCGGCGGTGGAAACGATCTGGTGAAGCAGTTGCTGCCGATCCTCGCTCCCATCGTCCTGGCCTACCTCGCCAAGCAGTTCACCGGTGGCGGCGCCGGCGCGCAGACCCAGGCCTCCGGTGGCGGCGGGCTCGGGGATCTCCTCGGCGGAATTCTCGGCAGTGGCGGCAATTCCGGCGGCGGCATCGGCGGCGCACTCGGCGGCATCCTGGGTGGATCCAGTGGCGGCGGCCTCGGTGACCTGCTCGGCGGCCTCCTCGGCGGCGGCAAGAAGTAAGACGCTCGACAGATTCGCACTGCGGCGATCCCGTTCGGGGTCGCCGCAGCGCTCTGTCATTCGACCGTCGAAGATCGAAACATCTTCAGCGACAATGCAAACGCAACCAACAGCAGCGCGCCCACAAAGGCACTGACCCCACCCCAACCGCCGCCCGCGTACGCGAGACCAGCGAGGGCGCCCGCCACGGACGAACCCGCGTAGTAGGCAAACAGATACAACGCCGACGCCTCGGCCCGGTGATCGGTCGCGATCAGCCCCACCCAACCGCTGGCCACCGAATGTGCCGCGAAGAATCCTCCGGTGAAGAGCAGCATCCCCACGAGAGTCAACGCCAGATTGTCCGGAACGGTCAGTGCCAGACCGATACCGATGACAACAACCGAGCCGAGCAGAACACTGCGCCTACCCAGCCGGTCCGAGGCCCCGCCGGCTACCGCTGAGGTGAAAGTTCCGGCGAGGTAGAAAAGAAAGACCAGGCCGACAAGTGCTTCGGGAAGTCCGAAAGGTGCTGCCGTGAGCCGAAACCCGAGGAAGTTGTAGATCGAGACGAATCCGCCCATGAGGATGAACCCCAAGGCGAAAAGCGTGCGCAGCGACGGGTTCGCAAGGTGGCGTCGTAGATTCGATGCGATCGCACGCACCGACACCGGCTGCGGGCGAAAGAACTTCGACGCGGGAAGCTTCCGGATCATGTTGAGCGCGAACAACGCTGACAGCAAGGCCGCAGTCACCAATGCCCAGCGCCACGTACTGAAATCGACGACGGCCGACGGAACCAGCCGTCCGATCAGCCCACCGATCGTCGTGCCGGCTACGTACCTTCCCATCGCTGCACCGAGGTCCTTGCAATCGACCTCCTCGGCCAGATAGGCCATCGCCACCGCCGGGACCCCCGCCAGAGCCAAGCCTTGCGCCGCGCGTCCGATCAGCAGAACCTCGATCGTCGGACTGAGCGGCAGAAGCAAACCGATCACACAGGATGCCGACGCCGACGCGATCATCACCCGTGTGCGACCGAACCGCTCGGAGAGCGCACTGGCCGGAATGATCGCCAACGCCAACATGCCCGTCGTCGCCGAGACCGAAAGTGCAGACACCGCGGGCGAGACGTCGAAGCCTTCGGCGAACGCAGGCAGCAATGCCTGTGCCGCGTACATCGAGATGAATGTCGACAGCCCGGCCGCGAACAACGCAACGGTCACCGTGCGATACCCCGATGTCCCGCGGCGAAGCGGCACCACTTCGGATTCGATCACATTCTCGACAGTCACCACATACCTCCAGGCATCACTTACCTCCGGTAAGAATCCTCCCGCCGAGCTTCGACAAAAGAAAATGCATAAACTTGGAGTTCTATATGCGTCAGAGGTATATAGATTGGGTTCGTGATGCTGACCGAAGACCTCGAATGGTTTGTCGTTCTCGCCGAAACCCAACAGGTGACTGCTACCGCGGATCTGACTCACCTGTCGCAGCCGACACTCTCGCGCAAACTTGCACGCCTCGAACGACAGATCGGAGTGACGCTCTTCGACCGTCAGGGACGCCGACTCGAACTGAACCGGTACGGCGAGATCCTCTACCGACACGCTCGCACCGCTCTTCACTCACTCGACGCGGCGCAGAGCGAAATCCAGTCGCTGGCGAGCCCCGAAAGCGGCACGGTCCGGCTCGACTTCCTCCACTCGTTCGGCACCTGGTTGGTGCCGCACATGCTGCGCGGATACCGCGTCGAGCATCCCGGAGTGCGATTCGAACTGCATCAGGACAGTGCGCAGTTCCTGGTCGACAGAATTGCCGCCGGCACGTCCGACCTGGCCGTCGTCTCGCCGCAGCCGCGTGATCCGCAGGTGGCATGGATGCAGATCGCCCAGCAGTCACTGGCATTGGCTGTTCCGGCTGATCATCGCTTTGCGAAGTTGCATTCGGTCGAGCTCGCGGACGCGGCCGACGAACCGTTCATCGGTATGCATCCGAACTTCGGGATGCGAAGAATTCTCGATGAACTGTGCGCGGCCGCAGGATTCACGCCGAATTTCGTCTTCGAGAGCAGCGAGCTGGCAACGGTCGGCGGACTGGTCTCCGCGTCCTTCGGTGTCTCGGTCATGCCGGTGCAGGATCCACCGATCTGGGCCGAAGGAGTCGTCTACGTACCGATCGAAGGAGCACAGCGAAAAATAGGGCTGATCTGGTCGAAGAGCCGCGAGCTGTCCGATCCCGCCCGGACGTTCCGCGACTACGTCGAAAGAACGACTTGGTCGTGAAAGTGCCCCCGGATAACTACGGATCGGTAACATCCCTCGAGGGGAGCAATTTTCATGCCATTCTTTTCAAACCTACGGTGCCGTAGGCTGGGGCGAAGTCGCGCATTCACTCAACATGGAGGCAAGAAATGACGAGGATTCTGACGCAGCTGGAGCTGCTACAAGAGCTGCAGCCGGTTGCCGAGGAGAACGTCAACCGCCACATCTCCATGGCCAAGGAATGGCATCCACACGACTACGTTCCGTGGGACGAGGGCCGTAACTTCGCAGCCATGGGCGGCGAAGACTGGAGCCTCGAGCAGTCACAGCTCGGCGAGGTAGCTCGCGCCGCGATGATCACCAACCTGCTCACCGAGGACAACCTGCCCTCGTACCACCGCGAGATCGCCGAAAACTTTTCGCAGGACGGCGCCTGGGGAACGTGGGTCGGCCGGTGGACCGCCGAGGAGAACCGTCACGGCATCGTGATGCGTGACTACCTCGTCGTCACGCGCGCAGTCGACCCCGTCGAGCTCGAGCGCTTCCGCATGGAACACATGACAAACGGTTACAGCGCACCCATCGACGAGGGCGACGCCGGCCTGCTGCACTCGGTCGCCTACGTGACCTTCCAGGAACTCGCGACGCGCGTCAGCCACCGCAACACCGGCAAGGCTTGCGACGAGCCGATTGCCGACAAGATGCTTCAGCGCATCGCCGCTGATGAGAACCTGCACATGATCTTCTACCGCAACATCTGCGCCGCCGCGCTCGATCTTGCTCCCGATCAGGCTCTCAAGGCTGTGGCGAACATCGTCCAGAACTTCCAGATGCCGGGCGCCGGCATGCCGAACTTCCGTCGTAACGGCGCTCTCATGGCCAAGCACGGCATCTACGACCTTCGCCAGCACCTCGACGAGGTCGTCTGGCCCGTTTTGCGCAAGTGGAACATCTTCGAGCGCAACGATTTCAGCGCCGAAGGCGAGAACACGCGCGAAGAGTTGGCGGCCTTCCTCGAGACCCTTGCCGCCAACGCGACGAAGTTCGAGGAACAGCGCGATCGCATGCTCGCACGCGAAGCCGCCAAGCGCGAACAGCAGGCTTCTTAGTTTCACCAGCTATTCTGTGCCCGGTACCGGATTCGGTACCGGGCACTTCCAATTGTCACAAGTATTTGTTCAGAGGTAGACATGTCATCCCTACGTATCGGTTCACTCGAGCTGCACAGCCCCGTGGTCCTCGCCCCCATGGCGGGCGTCACCAACGTCGCTTTCCGCACGCTGTGCCGTGAACTCGAACTCGAACGTGCAGGCAGCACGTCCGGCCTCTACGTCTGCGAGATGGTCACGGCACGTGCGCTCGTCGAGCGCCAGCCGGCCACGATGCACATGACCACGTTCGGCCCGACCGAAACACCCCGGTCGCTGCAGCTCTACACAGTCGACCCGGATACGACCTACGCCGCGGCCAAGATGATCGTCGACGAGAACATGGCCGATCACATCGACATGAACTTCGGCTGCCCCGTCCCGAAGGTGACCCGCAAGGGCGGTGGCTCCGCGCTGCCGTACAAGCGTCGGCTGTTCGGACAGATCGTCGCGGCTGCTGTGCGCGCGACCGAGGGCACCGATATTCCGGTCACTGTGAAGATGCGCGTCGGCATCGACCCCGAACATCACACGCACCTCGACGCCGGCCGGATCGCCGCAGCTGAAGGCGCTGCTGCCGTCGCACTTCACGCACGTACCGCGTCGCAGCGCTACTCCGGCACTGCTGACTGGAACGAGATCACGCGTCTCAAGGAACACGTCACCGACGTTCCGATCCTCGGCAACGGTGACATCTTCGATGCTTCGGATGCTGCCCGGATGATGAACGAGACCGGCTGCGACGGCGTCGTCGTCGGACGTGGCTGCCTCGGACGGCCATGGCTGTTCGCGGAACTCAGCGCAGCTCTCAACGGACAACAGATCGCCACGCCGCCGACGCTCGGCGAAGTCACCAAGATCATCGCCCGTCACGCCCAGCTGCTCGCCGCACACCACGGTGAGATGAAGGGCTTGCGCGAACTTCGCAAGCACGTCTCCTGGTACATGCGTGGGTTCCCGGTCGGATCGGATCTGCGGGTCTCGATGGCGTTGGTCAGCACGTTGTCCGAACTGGACGACCTGCTCGGACAGCTCGATCACGACGTCCCGTTCCCCAAGGACGCCGAAGGCCCGCGGGGTCGCCAAGGCTCGCCCGGTCAGGTAGCACTTCCGGAAGGTTGGCTCGACGATCCCGAGGACGATCTTGTGCCGGTCGGGGCTGACATGATGCACTCCGGTGGCTAGCGAGAACACGCCGTCGGATTACTCTCATCACTTTCTGAGTGAAGCACTCAGGATTCACCAGTAATATGGCTCCAGCTTCGTCGACAACCGGTTGACGCCGGCATCTGAATGACGAGTTACTGACAGTCGACGACGGGACAGGTTGCATCGGTGGGTGATGATCACGATTCGGGCCCACCTCCGCCCGAGAGCCGCGCCCCCTGGGAACGTCCGCTCGCAGACAAGCGCTTCCGCAACGCCCGACCGGACCAACCGGCAACGCCCCAGCGCCCTGCCACACCTCAGCGACCAGCACCGCAACCACCCAGTCCCCCGGAGCGTCGCAGCAGTGGACGGACCGGCCGCCGGGATTCGCCTCCGACCGACGACTCTGTTTCGGTCGCCGAGTTGGTCCGTCGGGTAGGCGACAAGAAGCCGCCACCTGCCCCGGCTGCGCCGCCCAAGCCGGCGCCGACCAAATCCGTGCCACCCAGGACTCCACCTCCATCAGCGTCCGCGCCGCCCCCTGCCCGGCCGATTCCCGCGCGTCCGACCGTCCCGCCTGCCGCTGCGGACTGGATCACCGAAGAACATCCCGTCACCTCCGCAGTGCCGCGGGTAGTCGGTGACACCGGCGCTACCCGTCTGGCGCAAAGCAAGATTCGCCGCCGCCATCGCGCAAAAGTGATCGGCCGATCGGCAGTAGCGTTCCTGGCCGTCATGTCTCTCGCGTTGACCGGCGTCGTCTGGGGTTATCTGCGGTCGGTCGAAGGCGGTTTCGATCAGATTGCGGCACTCGACACCGAGTCCGACGACATCATCGACGCCGGGGGCCAGCTCGGCGACGAGACATACTTGATCATCGGCACCGATACCCGCGCGGGCGCGAGCGGTGAGATCGGCGCCGGAACCGTCGAAGACGCCGAAGGCGCGCGCGCCGACACGGTCATGCTGGTGAACATTCCCGCCGACCGAAGCCGTGTCGTCGCCGTCTCCTTCCCGCGTGACCTCGACGTCGAACGTCCGATCTGCCAGGGCTGGGACAACGACGCCGGCAAGTACACCAGCGAAACCTTCCCGGCCGCCAGCGGCGACAAGCTCAATGCGACGTACGCACTCGGTGGTCCCAAGTGCCTGGTGAAGGTCATCCAGAAGATGTCCGGCCTGAAAATCGGGCACTTCGTCGGAATGGACTTCGCCGGCTTCGAGCGCATGGTCGACACCGTCGGCGGCGTGAACGTCTGCTCCCCCGGACCGATCGAGGACGGCATCCTCGGAACCGTCCTCGCATCCGGCGGAACGCAGATGCTCGACGGCCGTACCGCCCTCAACTATGTGCGTGCGCGCCACGTCGAAGCCGAGGGTAACGGCGACTACGGACGCATCACCCGTCAGCAGAAGTTCCTGTCGGCGCTGCTCCGCTCGGCCCTGTCCAACCAGGTCCTCCTGAATCCGAGCAAGCTCAACGGATTCATCAACGCCTTCACCAGCGACACGTTCGTCGAGAACATCGACACGAAGTCGCTGGTCACCCTCGGCCGTTCGCTGCAGAACGTCGACGCGGGCGCGGTCACGTTCTTGACGGTCCCCACGGACGGCACCAACGACTGGGGCAACGAGATTCCTCGCACCGACGAGATCAAGTCCCTCTTCCAGGCGATCATCGACGACGAACCGCTTCCGGGTGAAGAGCGCGAGGACACCACACCGTCGTCGACCAGTTCCACGACAACCGCTCCTACGTCCAGCACGCCGCCCGCCGCCACTTCCGTCGAAGCGATGAGCGCCTACAACATCTCGGTCGACGTCTCCAACGCGTCGGGAATCGCCGGGCAGGCCGCGACGATCGCCGACAGCCTCGCTGCTTACGGTTTCCAGATCTCCACGGTCGGCAACTTCAGCGCAGCCACCGGCCTGGCGAATGCTCAAGCGTCGACCACCGTCGTGCGTTACGCAGCAGGTTACGAGGCTGAAGCGGTCACTGTCGCGTCGTCGATTCCCGGTGCGGTTCTCGTTCTCGCTCCGAGCATGGGAGACATGATCGAGGTCGTCGTCGGAAGCAATTTCGCCGGCACCGTCGTCGCCCCCGCGGACCCGGGGACCATCCTGGCGGCAAATCCGACATCGGTCGACACCAGCACCTCGACGGCTCTGCCCGCCGACATCGCCAGCGTCAACGCCGGCGACACCACCTGCGACTGACACGCGTTCATTCACCTTGCGTTCACCTGGTGCTTGTGACTTGGTCTTTCACGGCACGTAGGCTCTGACCTCATGCGCGTGGCTTACAACGAACAGATGACCGAGCTTGCAGACACGCTCGGCGAGATGGCAGGACTGGCAGGTGCCGCTATGGAGCGCGCCACCCAGTCCCTGCTCCAGGCAGACCTGTCCCTGGCAGAACAAGTAATCGGCGAACACGACAAGATCACCGAACTCAGCACCATTTGCGAGGAGCGCGCGTTTGCGCTGCTCGCCTTGCAGGCTCCCGTTGCCGGAGATCTGCGCTCGGTGGTCAGCGGAATCCAGATCGTCGCCGACATCGACCGCATGGGTGCACTCGCCCTGCACGTCGCGAAGATCGCGCGCCGCCGACATCCCAACCACGTGCTTCCCGAAGAGGTCAACGGCTACTTCGCCGAGATGGGACGCATCGCTGTCTCCATCGGTGCGGCCGCCAAGGTCGTCCTCGAGACCCGCGACCCCGAGCGCGCTGCCCGCCTGCGCGAAGAAGACGAAGCGATGGACGACCTCCACCGCCACCTCTTCACCGTCCTCATGGACCGCGAGTGGAAGCACGGCGTTGCCGCCGCAGTCGACGTCACGCTGCTCGGCCGCTTCTACGAGCGGTTCGCCGACCACGCCGTCGAGGTCGGCCGACGCGTCATCTTCCTGGTGACCGGCAAGCTGCCCGAAGAGCCGGAAACCACCGAGAAGGTCGACAACCTCACCTCGTACCCGGATCTCACTTGCGCGGCCGCCTTTCCTATTCAGTTCTCGTGTAGCCAGGTCTTCAACGTGGGTCCTGCAGTTGTGGATCCCGGCCCGGGCAGCAGCGCCCCACCCTTCATCGCCTTACCCGCTCCCGGCATCGAGATCGGGATCAGCCACTTGCGTCGGCCACGGTATTTCAAAATCTCACGCGTCATGGCCGGGATCTCGAGGACCTCAGGCCCGGCGAGATCTGGAGCCCTCCCGGTCGGACCGTTCTGAGCGCACGTCACCAGAGCCTCGGCGACGGTCTTCGCCGCTATCGGTTGGGAGCGCATCCGGGGAACCATCGCGACCGGCCCCAGTCCGAAGAGCGCGATGGTCTTCTCACCGAACTCGAACCACTGAGTGGATCGCAGGATCGTGAAGGGAATGCCTGACGCTTCCACCGCGCGTTCCTGCGCGGCCTTTCCCTGGTAGTACCCGAAGGACTTCAACTGCGGATCGTCGCAGTTCACGATCGAGAGCAGCACGTGATGCTTAACGCCCGCTCTGGCTTCGGCCGCGGCGATGTTCTTCGCTGCCGTCTCGAAGAACTCGATCGCCTTCTTGGCACTGTTGGTGACGTGATCACTCACGTCGATGACAACGTCGGCACCGACAAACGCTTCGTCCATCCCCGCACCCGTGGAGATGTCGACTCCCGTCGATCGAGCGGCGGCGGCGACGTCATGGCCCCCGATTTTCGCCTGCTCGACGACCAGCTTTCCCATCTGGCCGGTTCCGCCCAGAACAACAATTCGCATGATGCCTCCGTCAAACCCGTGCGCCCGGCTCTCTTCGGCCTGGTCACATACTGGACGACGCAGCCTCCCGAAGTGTGACGGTCGGGCGAATCAGTCGCTGTACTTCTGCGAAACCCGCCCACGCCACTGCGACCAGATCGGATCCAACGCTGCGCTCGCCTCGTGTGCGTGATCGGCCACGGCCCGTGCCAGCATCCCTGCTCCCGCCAGCGGCGTCACGTGCCCTTCGACCACGTCGGAAGTCTTGATCCCCAACAGCATGGTCGTACCGAGCACGCGATGGCCACCGAGAATTCCCGGCAGCGAACGGCCCGGCACGCTACGCAGGTCGAGTGTTTCCACGAGCAGCGCGTCACCGTCGACGGTAATGCGCTGATCCGAGCGAAGGGCACCGCCGGTTTCGCCGGTCCGGCCGAACACGATCATCTCGTCGAGCAGCGCAACCGCATCGGATTCCAGTGAAATATCCACGCGCCTGGTCACATCCGCGCCGCCCGCGACGACAAACGGTGCCGCGCGCCAGATCAGCGCCGCACCGGCGCCGACGCTCGCCGAAGCCGACCACGACGCCCGGCCGCCACGCGCGTTGTACGCGACGGTCCCCGACGGCTCGATCACCTCGAGGCACGTACCCGGAGCGACTACGAATTCGATACGCAGATCATCGCCGGCCAGCAGCGTTGCGCTGTGCCCTACCAAGGCAATTCGCACAGTGAGCCCGCGAGCGTCGACGAACCGCGGGGCCAGGAAGTCGCCCGAGATCAGCTCTCGCGCAACAGCGGTGTCACCCACTCTTTCGACGACGACCCGCGTAGCTCCGGTGCGCATCAGTGAGCGTGAGAGTGGCTGTGCCCGTGACCGTGTCCGTGGTCTTCTTCATCGGCATGGAAGTGCGGCGCCATCGGCCCCGGATCCTGCGGGGTGTGACTACCCGCGCGGTGAGCTGCGATGACCTGGCGAAGCCACGCACTGAGCTTGTCGATCGTTGCGTGATCCTTCTGGCTGAGCGCGAGAACGGGAAGTCCGTCTCGCGCGGCCGTGGCATCGGCAACCATCTGGACCGCGTCGACGTCGACGTACGGGGCCAGGTCGATCTTGTTGACCACCAACAGATCTGCCCGCTCGATTCCGGGACCACCCTTACGTGCGACGTCTCCGCCGCCCGCGACATCGATGCAGAAGATCTGGGCGTCGACCAGTGCCGGGCTGAACGTGGCGGTCAGATTGTCACCGCCGCTTTCCACGATCACCATGTCGAGGGGATGGAACTGACGCTCGAGGTCTTCGACCGCAATGAGGTTCGGCGTCACGTCGTCACGGATGGCCGTGTGCGGGCACGCTCCGGTCTCGACTGCGACGATGCGCTCGATCGGAAGTACGTTGGCCGCGCGCAACAGTCGCGCGTCCTCGTCGGTGTAGATGTCGTTGGTGACCACCGCGATCTCGTACTCCGACGCGAGCTCGCGGCAGATGGTGGCGATGAGGGTACTTTTTCCGGTGCCGACGGGGCCGGCAACTCCGAGCCTCAAACCTCTTGCAGCAGTGGTGGTGTTGTTCAGGTTGTCAAGCACGGAAAATCCTCCTGGATCGAGCGTGGTGTTCGAGTGACCATTGTTCGACCAACGGTCCTGTTGTTGCGGGTATATCTGTGACGCCTTCGACTGCCACGGCAGCCGCGGCGACGGTTTCGATGGTCGGGGCTGCTCGGAGCAACCATTCGACCGGTTCTGCCGGATCCACCGGCAGTAGCTTCAGTGCCGCCGACGCCACCGTTTGAGCGTCGTCGTACAAACAAGATCTGGCTGCCTGTAGGTCGTCCATCCCGGAGATCGCCGTGAAGACTCCCAACGCGAGCGGACGCATCGGATGCCCAGGCAGCGCCATGAGCATCTGGACCGCGGGGTGCTGCGGCCACAATCGCGACGCCAGCCTGGCCAGTCCACGTCCGAGCTGAATAGACGCCTCACGCAGCGGTGCGCTGGGCGTCCGAGCGAGCAGTTCCCTTGAGATCTCCTCGAGTTCGCCTGCACCACCGGCACTTATGGCCCAGCGGCGCGTGACCACCGTTGCAGCGGCCTCGACAAGTCCCACTGTTTCGAGTCGACCGCGAATGAAGTCGGGGACCTGACTCTGTAGGAGTCCGCCCGCCAGTGCCGGTTCCAACCCCGACGAGTGCGCGTGACCGCCGGTAGGCAGACGCCCGTCTGCCAAGAGCATCGATGCTATCTCGGCAGACGCCATCTCGATTGACATGGTTTCAGAACAGCATGTAGCGCTGAGCCATCGGCACTACGTCAACGGGGTTGGGCGCGATCAGGTCGCCGTTGACCTTGATGGCAAACGTCTCCGGATCGACGTCGATGGACGGCAGTGCCGTGTTGTTCGGCATATCCGCCTTGGTGAGGTGCCGCGTCGGACGAACACCGGTAAGGGTGCGCGTGAGACCGAGACGACCGGCCAGACCGTCCTCGATGGCCATCGGCGAGACGAACGTCGTGGACAGGTGCGGGGCTGATCCCGGAGTTGCCGCGATGGCCGGCCGAACGAACACCGGCTGCGGGGTCGGGATAGCAGCATTCGGATCACCCAGCGGCGCAGCAACTATCGCCCCGCCCTTGATCACGGCAGAAGGACGGACACCGAAGAACGCGGGATCCCACAGCACCAGGTCCGCCATCTTCCCGGCCTCGACCGATCCGATCTCGTGATCGATACCGTGAGCCACCGCGGGGCAGATCGTGTACTTGGCGACGTAACGCCGCGCACGCTCGTTGTCGGCCGGCATGCTGGTGCCCAGCTTGCCGTACTGGGCCTTCATGACGTGGGCGACCTGCCATGTCCGCAGGGTCACCTCTCCGATGCGGCCCATCGCCTGGGCGTCGGACGAGGTGATGGAGATGGCACCGATGTCGTGCAGAAAGTCTTCCGCTGCAATAGTTGTCGGCCGGATCCGTGACTCGGCAAAGGCAAGATCCTCCGGAACCCGGGGATTGAGCGCATGACACACGATGAGCATGTCGAGGTGCTCGGCAACCGTGTTGACGGTGTGCGGCAACGTCGGATTGGTCGATGCCGGAAGAACGTTCGGCTCACCTGCCGTCACGATGATGTCCGGAGCGTGCCCGCCGCCGGCGCCTTCCGCATGGAACACGTGGATCCCGCGTCCGGCGATCGCGTCCAAAGTGTGCTGTACGTAGCCGGTTTCGTTGAGGCTGTCGGCATGCAGCGCCACCTGGAGCCCGAACTCGTCAGCTGCTCGCAGAGCTGCGTCGATTGCGGCCGGAGTGGAACCCCAGTCCTCGTGGACCTTGAATCCACCTGCGCCGGCGAGAGCTTCCTGACGCATGGCCTCATGGCTGACGGTGCTGCCCTTGCCGAGGAGAAGAACGTTGAGCGGGATGTGGTCGAGGGCCCGGTGCATCATCGTCAGCGACCAGGCGCCGGGCGTGACGGTGGTTGCCTTGCTTCCCTCGGTTGGGCCCGTTCCGCCGCCCGCCACCGTCGTCGTACCGGTCGCGAGCGCTTCCATCATCTCGATTTCACTGAGGAAGTGCACGTGAGTGTCGATCGCACCCGCGGTGAGGATCTTTCCCTCGCCGGCGATCACGTCGGTGCTCGGCCCGATGAGCAACTTGGGGTGCACGCCATCCATGATGTCGGGGTTACCGGACTTACCGATCGCAACGATGCGTCCGTCGCGAATTCCGACGTCTGCCCGGACGATTCCCCAGTGATCGAGGATCACCGTGTTGGTGATGACGACGTCGAGAGCGCCCTGATCGCGAGTGGTCAGGCCCTGGCCCATCGACTCGCGGATGCTCTTGCCGCCGCCGAAGACCATCTCGTCGCCGGTCGCGGTGTAGTCGTGCTCGATCTCGATCCACAGATCTGTGTCGGCCAAACGGATCTGGTCGCCAGCGGTCGGGCCGTACAGGGAGGCGTAACCGCGTCGATCGATCCTGCTCATTCGGCTGTCCTCTCAACTAGCGTCGCGGCATCGTCCGGTGAATCCGCCTCGACTGGAACATCACTCACACGAACGTTCACCGAAGAGGCTCGCAAAGGTTCTTCGACCTCGACACCGGGCGTGCCGAACGGCATCACGGTCTTGGGCTCACGCGCATGCGTCGGTAGATCTTCGTCCGGCACGATCTGCAGGCCCGGAACCCTTTTGAGTCCGCCGAGCGCGATCAGTGTCACCGTCCTGCTTACCCCGGGTTCGAACCGAACCGACGTTCCCGAGGGGATGTCGAGCCGGAAGCCGTCTGCCGCTTCGCGATCGAAGGTCAACGCCGGGTTGGCCGCTGGAAGGTGGAGATGTGAACCGATCTGAATGGGGCGATCGCCGTCGTTGACGACGACCATCGTGATCTTTTCCGCGTCAGTGCCGAACTCGAGCGGTTCGGTGGACACACGTACCTCACCGGGGATCATCGAATTGGCTCCGTCACGGTGACCAGCTTGCGACCGTCCGGGAAAGTGGCCTCGACCTGGACGTTTGCAATCATCTCGGGTACCCCTTCCATCACGTCGTCGCGGGTGAGCACTTGCCGACCGGCGTTCATCAGTTCCGCAACCGTCATTCCGTCACGCGCACGCTCGAGAATCCAACACGAGATCAGGGCCATCGCTTCGGGGTAGTTCAGCAGTACCCCGCGCTCGCGGCGGTCGCGGGCGACCATGCCCGCAACGCTCAGGAGGAGCTTTTCGGTATCTGAAGGGGTGAGGTGCACTGACAAGCCCTTCCGGTTGTGAAACGACATCGATCGACAGCGTGCTGTCGGGCCGAGATTAGCATTGCCCGAAGCGTCGTCAGTATCCACGAGATTCACATCGTCGGCTACTTCAGCGCCCACTCGGCGCACTTGCGCTGCTCATCGAATTATTCGGGCGCCCAACGACGCTCAGCTCTGCGCCCCGGAGTGGGAACTATCACCACAACCAAAAAGTTTCACCCCCGTCTCCTGTTGGAAACGGGGGTGAAACATGATCGTGCAGTGTGCAATCCCAGGGGCTATCCGAAGCGGCCGGAGATGTAGTCCTCGGTGGCCTTCTGCGTCGGGTTCGAGAAGATCTTCTCGGTATCGTCGATCTCGACGAGCTGACCGGGCTTACCGGTTGCCTCGAGGTTGAAGAATGCCGTCTGGTCACTCACACGCGCAGCCTGCTGCATGTTGTGCGTGACGATGACGATCGTGAAGTCCTTCTTCAGCTCGGTGATCAGGTCCTCGATCGCGAGAGTCGAGATCGGGTCGAGCGCGGAGCACGGCTCGTCCATGAGCAGAACGTCGGGCGAGACCGCGATGGCACGCGCGATGCACAGACGCTGCTGCTGACCGCCTGAGAGGCCGCCACCGGGCTTGTCGAGGCGATCCTTGACCTCGGTCCACAGGTTGGCACCGCGCAGCGAACGCTCGGCCACCTCGTCGAGCTTCTTCTTGCTGCGCTCGCCCTGCAACTTCAAGCCCGCGACGACGTTGTCCTTGATGGACATGGTCGGGAAGGGGTTGGGTCGCTGGAACACCATGCCGATGGTCTTGCGGACGCCGACAGGATCGACGTTCGAGCCGTAGATGTCCTCGCCGTCGAGCAGGACCGAACCCTCGACACGCGCACCGGGAATCACTTCGTGCATGCGGTTGAGTGAACGGAGAACGGTGGACTTGCCGCAACCGGACGGGCCGATGAAGGCGGTCACGCTCCGGGGCGGGACGGACAGGCCCACATCGGCGACGGCGTGGAACTTGCCGTAGTAGATGTTGACGTCCTTGAGATCCAGACGCTTGGCCATTACCGGCTCCCTACTGAGTTGTTGACGCTGTTGAGTACGAACATGTTCCGAGGCCGCATCACTTGCTTCTGACCTGTGAGAAGTGACCGATCAGCTTCGCGACGATGTTGAGGATCGCGATCAGCAGGATCAGGGTCAGTGCTGCGCCCCAGATGCGGTTGGTGCCGGCGTCGGTGGGGTTGTTCATCTCGGCGACCATGACGGAAGGCAGAGTGCCCATTTCGCCGTTGAACAGGTCGAAGTTGATGAACGGCGCGTAGCCGACGAGGATCAGCAGCGGCGCGGTCTCACCGAGCACGCGGGCCAGGGCCAGCATGACGCCGGTGATGATGCCGGGAAGCGCCGTCGGCAGAACGATTTTCGAGATGGTCTTCCACTTCGGCACACCGAGCGCGTACGACGCCTCGCGCAGATCCATCGGGACGATGCGCAGCATTTCCTCGGTGGAGCGGATGACGACCGGGACCATGAGAAGGACCAGAGCCAGCGACACGGCGAACGCGGACTTGGGGAAGCCGAAGGTCGCGATCCACAGTGCGTAGATGAACAGCGCAGCCACGATCGACGGAACACCGCTGAGGATGTCGACCATGAACGTGGTGAGCTTGCCAAGCTTCGACTTCCGGTCGGCGTACTCCACCAGGTAGATCGCGACGAAGATACCGAGCGGGATGGAGAAGACCGCGCACACGATGCCTTGCAGCAGGGTGCCGATCAATGCGTGATAGATACCGCCGCCGTCGGCCGACGCCGTCAATCCGCTCAGTGAGTTGGTGAACCACGTGGGCGACGTCAGAGCGGGCAGGCCCTTTGCGATGACCGTGAAGAGCACCCAGACCAACGGGATGAGCGCGATGACGACTGCCAGGCTCACCAGGATGGTCGCGATGACGTCCTTGGCACGACGACGGGCGCCGACGCCTTGGAAAGTGGGGGCCTTGACCGGCCGGTCCAGAGTGGAGGTCATGGGTCAGTCCTTCTTTCCGGCGATCACTGCGCGGGCAGCCGCGTTGACGACGAAGGTCAGTACGAACAGCACCAGTCCGGCCGCGATGTACGCGCCTGCCTGGATGTCGTTGTTGAACTCCGCGTAGCCGAGGGCGATCTTGGAGGCGATGGTCGAGCCGCCGTCGAACAGCGACCAGCCGAAGGCCTGAGAGGTGGTGCGCAGGATCAGGTACAGCGCCATCGTCTCGCCGAGTGCGCGTCCGAGACCGAGCATCGAGCCGCTGATGTAGCCGGACTTACCGAACGGGATGACCGTGGTGCGCACAACTTCCCAGCGCGTGGCGCCGAGAGCGAGTGCTGCTTCGATCTGTGAGCGCGGGGTCTGGATGAACACCTCGCGGGTCACTGCGGTGATGACCGGAAGGATCATCACGGCGAGGACGATGCCTGCGGTGAAGATGGTGCCGCCGCCGGTGATCGATCCGCTGCCGTCGGCGAAGAGCGGGAACCAGCCGAGAGTGTCGTTGAGCCACACCGCGACCGGGGTGATCGCCGGAGCGAACACGAGAAGTCCCCACAGGCCGTAGACGATGGACGGCACGGCCGCGAGAAGGTCGATCGTGTACGACAGTGGCCGCGTGAGCCACTTGGGTGAGTACGAAGTCAGGAAGATCGCGATGCCCAGTGCGATCGGCATCGCGAGCACCAGTGCGAACAGCGAGACCAACACCGTGACCTGGAAAAGATCGAGGACACCGAACGCCATCGCGTTGATGTTCTGCGTCACCCATTCACGGCTGGTCAGGAAGTTGACCTGGTTCCGGCTCAAAGCAGGAACAGCACGCCAGATCAGGAACGCGCCGATCGCCGCGATGACAACCGTGATGAAGATTGCCGAACCGGAAGCGAGCGAGCTGAAGATGCGGTCACCCGGACGGGTCACCGTCTTGCTGTTGCCGCTTCCCGGACCGTCACCCTTCGGAGGATGCTCGGTTTCTGGAGCCTTGGTGGAAGTAATCGTGTCCTCCGTGGTGCCGTTCGGACCGCCCACCCCGGCCCCGCTGGTTGCGGGGCCGGGAGAACGAGATGTCGAGGTGATGGGCGCGTCACTCATGTGCGCTCACTTCCTTCACGTCTGAATGTAGATCCATGAGCTTGTCCGCACGAGTCTCTAGGTCAGCTGATTGCCGTGATGGACGCGTTGAGGCGATCCTGGACGTTGGCCGGCAGCGGGACGTAACCCTGCTCGGCCAGGTTGGCCTGACCCTCGTTGGCCGCGCTCGTCAGGAACGACTTCACTGCTGCGGTGGTGTCCGCGTCGTAGCCCTTGGAGCAGACGATCGAGTACGTGGCGAGAACCAGCGGGTATGCGCCGGCTTCGTTGGTCTTGAAGATCGACGCGAGGTCGAGCGTCAGGTCGCCGGTTGCGTCGGACTTGAACTTCGCGCCTGCGATCGACTTTGCGGCCGAGTCGTTGGTCAGTGCGACTGCCTCGGAGCCGGTGTTGATTTCTGCAACCGAGAGCTTGTTCTGATCGGCGAACGACTTCTCGACGTAGGTGATCGAACCCGGTGCCGTGGCAACTGCCTGTGCAACGCCCGCCGAACCCTTGGCGCCCTCACCGACGCCACCGGTGAAGTCGGACCCTGCGCCCGACGTCCAAGCACCGTTCGATGCCGCGTCGAGGTACTTCTGGAAGTTGTCGGTGGTGCCCGAGGAATCGGAGCGGATCACGGTGGTGATCTTCTCGTCAGGAAGCGAAGCACCGGAGTTGAGCGCGGCGATTGCCGGATCGTTCCACTTGGTGATGCCACCGTTGAAGATCTTCGCGAGAACCTCTGCGTTGAGAACGAGCTTGTCGACGCCGTCGAGGTTGTATGCAACTGCGATCGGGCCGAAGACGAGGGGGAGGTTCCAGGCTTCGCCGCCGACGCAACGCTCCTTGGCCTTGTCGGCCTGCTCGTCCTTGATGGCCGAGTCGGAGCCGGCGAAGTCGATCTGGCCGGCGATGAACTGCGTGCGACCGTCGCCCGAACCGCTGGGGTTGTAGGCGACGTTGACGGTCTTGCCCTTTTCCTGGCACACGGAGATGTAGGTGGCGACGAACTGGTCCATGGCATTCTTCTGTGCCGAGGAACCAGCGGCAGAGAGGTTGCTCTTGCCTTCGCACGTTGCGTTCGATGCGGACGCGTCCACACCCGTCGACGACGAGTTGTTGTCGCTGCCACATGCGGCCAAGGTCATGGCGCCCACGGCCACTACACCGAGCAGGGCACCACTGCGCTTGAGATTCACCAAGATCCTCCGGAAATCGCTACCGCCACGCCCACGATCGGGCGGCGACATGAGATGCAAAATGATTGAAATCTGCATCAGGCAACACGGCGCTGCCCACAGAGAAAAGTAGGCGGGCGCGGTGTCCGGTTGGACCACACATGGTTAACAGAGAATGAACAGACTGGACATTTCTGCGTGTTCGACTGTGACGTCAGAGCGCGCGAGCGTAAGCCATGTCCATGTGGAACCGATCGAAGCCGAGTCGCTCGTACGTGTGGAGGGCGGCAGTGTTGTCACCTTCGACGTACAGAAGGACCGTTCCGAGGCCGCGATCTCGCAGGTAATGCATGCCTGCGAGAGTCAGCACTCGACCGAGACCACGTCCCTGCGCCGCAGGATCGATACCCACGACGTACACCTCCCCCAGCTCGGGATCGTCACCTTCGGGTGCGTGCACCTTGGTCCAGTGAAAGCCGAGAAGAGTATCGGGATCGGTGTCCGCGAACGCCATGAACAGACCGGCCGGGTCGAACCAGCCTTCGGCCGTTCTCTCGTCGATCTCCGCCTGGGTCCAGCCACCCTGCTCGGGATGCCAGGAGAAGGCCGCGTTGTTGACGCGAAGGATCTCGGAATCGTCTTCGGGCCCACGGTACGTCCGCATCGTTATACCTTCGGGCACAACGATTTCCGGAAGCTGCGGAGCATCGAGCGGTCGACGCAGCTGGAGGAGTTCACGAACGCTGACCAGATCGAGGCTCTTGGCGAATTCCACTGCGGCGTCGATGTTTCCGTGCGCCCAGACTCGCGTGCCCGGCCGACCTTCGTCGAATACCGCTGCGGCAAGCCTGGTTCCGATACCGCGGCGCCGCGCCTGCGGGTCGACCACCAACTCGGCCATGTCGGGATGCTCGTCCGAACCGGCTTGCAGCTGTGCATAACCGACGACCGTATCGCCGTCGAGTTCGAGAAAGTGTCGTGCTGCGCCGCGCCCGGCAACGGCATGGCGCCCCTGTTCCGACACGGGCGCCTTGCCGTCGAACTCGGTTGCGCGATCGAGAAGCGCGGAAACCTGCTCGGCGGATCCGGCCGGCAGTGAATCTGTCCAACCCACGTCAGACCACCGATCCGTCGGCCGCGTCGTAGTCGACGTCTTCGTCGTCCTCGAACTGAACGGGAGCAGCTGCGCCGCCCTTGGCCCTGGTTGGACGCACTGCCTTGTATCCGACATTTCGGACTGTACCGATCAAGGACTCGTATTCGGTGCCGAGTTTCGCCCGCAGACGACGCACGTGGACGTCGACCGTCCTGGTGCCGCCGAAGAAGTCGTAGCCCCACACTTCCTGCAACAGCTGTGCCCGGGTGAATACCCGACCGGCATGCTGCGCGAGGTACTTGAGCAGCTCGAATTCCTTGTAAGTCAAATCAAGGGGCCGTCCACGCAGTCGTGCCGTGTACGTCCCCTCGTCGATAACCAGTTCGCCCAGCGTGATCTTTCCCGACGCTTCCGGACTGGCAACACCGCCGCTGCGGGCGACCAACAACCGCAATCGGGCGTCCACCTCAGCCGGACCGGTACCGGGAAGCAGGATGTCGTCCAACCCCCAGTCGGCGTTGACGGCAACGAGTCCGCCTTCGGTGAGGACGGCGACCACAGGTACTGCGGATCCTGTGCTTCCGAGCAATCGACACAACCCGCGTGCGGCAGCTAGATCAGTGCGCGCATCCACCAATGCCACGTCCGCGGAACTTGCCTCGAGTAGCGAGGAAACCTCTGTGGGGGCAGGCCGAACCGAGTGCGCCAGCAACGCCAACGCCGGTAGTACAGCTTCCGGGTTGGGGTCGGAGGTGAGGAGGAGCAGTTCCACACGGCCTCCTATCTAGTAGCCCGCGCAACCCGTGAGGGCAACGCTCGAGTAGTTCGACGCTTTTGGTCGGTCCCTACATTAGCGTGCCTGGTACCGGGGCCGTCGCATCGAACCCCGACCGGAGTCCGTCACAATGGTGCGGTGCGCAAACTGATCATCGGCATCGTCTTTCTCCTCGGCCTCGGACTGGTGGCCGATTTCGGCGCTGCCGCGTACGCCGAGTACCGGGTTTCCCGCGAGCTCCGAACCGGCGCATCACTCGAGTCGGATCCTGAGGTCACCTTCAACGGGTTCCCCTTCCTCACCCAAGCACTCGGCGGGAAATACAAGGACGTCTACGTCAGAGCTACCGGCGTCCAGAGCGACGTGGTCGGCGAAGTGACCGTCGAAGCCGACCTGCGCGGGGTCACCGTTCCCTTCTCCGACATCGTGAACGGCAATGTCACCCAGCTCCCCGTCGACAAACTCGACGGCCGGATGGGAATCAACGCCACCGACCTCGGAAAGCTGCTCAACATCCCTGACCTGCAGGTATCTTCGCCGCCGGCCAACAAGTCGGATGGCACCGGGGGCAGCGGTGGAACGGGCGCGAGCACCGCGGGGGCCGTCGTGCTGACCGGAACGGTTGCCGTCGGTCCGGTCGAGACTGCAGTGAGCGTCCAGGCCAACCTGGTTCTGGAAGGTGGGCAGGTCAAGATCGTCGCAAGCAACCTGTACTTCGGTCCGGAGGGCAAAGCCGATTTCTCGATCCCCGCAGCACTCGAACCCGTGGTCCTCGGATTGTTCAGCTACACGATCGATCCGCAGGCACTCCCCTACGGAATTCAGCCGAGCCTGGTCTACGCGGAAGGCGGAAGAATCGTGATCGAAGGCAGCGCCGAAAACACGACGATCGATCTCGCAGAGCTGCAGAACCGATGACCGGGATCACAATTCTGCTGGTCGCCCTCGTCGCCGTCGTCGCGGTCGGGCTCTTTCTCAAGTCTCGCAACGGAGCAGTCCGAGCCACCACCGCGGCATCCGGCACCACCAACAGCCGCCTCGAACTGCTGAGTTCTGCCGGAGTCTCTTCGCCGAACGGCGGGCCCGTCGTACTGCATTTCTCCGCCGACTGGTGCGGACCGTGCGCGGCAGTACGCCGCGTCGTCGGCCAGGTTGTGGTTTCGATGGCGGACGCTCCCCGTCCGCCGGTGGAGATCGAGCTCGACATCGACAAAGAACCGGCTCTGGCACGCGAAATGAGCGTCCTGTCGCTGCCCACCACGTTCATCCTCGACGGTGGCCTGGAGGAACAGTTCCGAGTGTCCGGTGTGCCGTCCGCAGCCGATCTGAAAGCTGCGCTCGTACCACTATCCGGACCCCACGAGCCAAAATCCGAGAATTCGGGGTAAACTCGCCGACGTGCAAACCCGCCACGAGCTGATGCTCACCCGACGCCGCGCAGTAGACCTGTGCCGCCTCGGGGGCTGTTGCTGTACCTGTTGCTGATCACCACATCCGTCAGATCTCTCTGACCTTCGAGCTTTCGCTCACGTGATCAATCCACCGAGTGGGACTTTTGCGTCCCCTTTTCTCGGTCCAGGCAAGCACCATGCAATCCAGCGCAGGAGCACTCCCGATGTCCACAACCACAGCCCAGCTCGAGCAAGTCGACGTCCGCGGACCTCGGTTCGCCGCGTGGGTCACCACCGGCGTTCTCGTTCTCACGCTCATCCTCTCGACCTTCTCTCTGCCCGCCGCCACCGTCGTTCTCGCATTGCAGGCGATCGTCTTCGCAGTCGGAGCGGTACTCGGCCCCAAGCGCAGCCCGTACGGCCAGATCTTCGGCAAGTTCGTCGCCCCGCGACTCTCGCCGGTCAGCGAACGCGAACCCGTGGCGCCGCTGCGCTTCGCTCAGTTCGTCGGCTTCGTCTTCGCCTTGGCAGGCACGGTCGGTTTCCTGGCCGGGTCGACGATCGTCGGCACCGTTGCCACCGGCTTCGCCCTGTTCGCGGCCTTGCTCAACGCCGCGTTCGGCATCTGCCTCGGCTGCCAGATCTACCCMCTCGTCGCCAGGCTGCGAAATACCGGCCGCGCGACCACCGCATGAAAACGCTTGCCACACAACCCCGCTGAACCCCTGCTAGATATCGACCGATGCAAGACCACATCGAAAGGAACACCATGGCTCGCTCCGACGTCCTAGTCTCCGCTGACTGGGCTGAGCAGAACCTCAACACCCCCAAGACCGTTTTTGTCGAGGTGGACGAGGACACCAGCGCATACGACGGCGGCCACATCGAGGGTGCAGTCAAGCTCGACTGGCGCAAGGACCTCCAGGACGGCGTCCGACGCGACTTCCTGAACCAGGAGCAGTTCTCGGACCTGCTCTCCGCCAAGGGCATTGCGAACGACGACACCGTCGTTCTCTACGGTGGCAACAACAACTGGTTCGCTGCTTACGCGTACTGGTACTTCAAGCTGTACGGCCACCAGGACATCAAGCTGATCGACGGCGGCCGCAAGAAGTGGGAACTCGACGGACGCCCGCTCTCCAAGGACGCAGTCAACCGCGAAGCCACGCAGTACAAGGCCGAGACCCCCGACTTCTCGATCCGCGCATTCCGCGACGAGGTCATCGACGCCATCGGCAGCAAGAACCTCGTCGACGTTCGCAGCCCTGACGAGTTCTCCGGCAAGATCCTCGCTCCCGCCCACCTTCCGCAGGAGCAGGCGCAGCAGCGTGGCCACGTCCCCGGAGCCATCAACATCCCGTGGAGCACCACCGCAAACGAGGACGGCACCTTCAAGTCGGACGACGACCTCACCAAGCTGTACGCGGAGAAGGGCTTCGACGACACCAAGGAAACGATCGCCTACTGCCGCATCGGCGAGCGCTCGAGCCACACCTGGTTCGTACTGCAGGAGATCCTCGGCAAGAACAACGTCAAGAACTACGACGGCAGCTGGGTCGAATACGGCTCACTCGTCGGCGCACCGATCGAATTGGGAGCCTGATCATGTGTGGAGCACCTACCCAGGGGCAGACCCTGCCTGCCGGCGTCGACGTCGAGAAGGAAACGGTCATCACCGGCCGCGTTCTCGCCGCTGACGGCCAGCCCATCGGCGGCGCATTCGTGCGCCTGCTCGACGGCTCCGGAGAGTTCACGGCCGAGGTCGTGGCATCGGGAACCGGCGATTTCCGCTTCTTCGCCGCTCCGGGCGAGTGGACCGTGCGTGCACTGTCCAGCTCGGGCAACGGCACATCCACCGTCGCTCCCGAGGGCTCGGGCGTGCACAACGTGGACGTGACCGTCAGCAAGTAATTCCTGCTTTTTCAGGCGGCCCCGCACCCCTTCGGTGCGGGGCCTTCTGCATTCCGGCTCCCGATTTTTCCGGTCGGTCGCCGCGGTCTAAGATGTACCCGTGGTCATTTTCTTCGAGGTACTCCTCGCACTCGCATCCGTCATGATCGCTTGGTTCTCCGTGTACGTCGTGTACCGCTTGGTCACCGACGAGTCGTGAGTCAGGCTCCGGATTCAGGGTCCGACGCGACCGCTGACGATTCCGCCGCTGCAGGTGCCGTAAGGCGCGGCAGCGGGGACGAAGCTGTCGCCATCGCCGTCGAGCGCTCCAAGTCGACGGCGTCGCTCAACATTCCGACCCTGCCGGACCTTCCGTTGCCCGAGGACACCGCAAACCTGCGCCTCGGCCCGGACATCAATCCCGAACTCCTCGCACTGCTCCCCCTCGTCGGCGTCTGGCGCGGCGAAGGTGAAGGGCACGACGAGACCGGCGACTACGCCTTCGGTCAGCAGATCGTCATCTCTCACGACGGCGGCCCCTACCTCAATTGGGAGTCCAGATCTTGGCGTCTCGACGCCGAGGGCAAGTACGTGAGCCCTGATCTGCGCGAGAGCGGTTACTGGCGCATGGGCGGCGACGGCATCCCGGGCAGCGTCAACCAGGAAGTCGTCGAGCTCCTGCTCAGCCACAGCTCCGGCGTCGTCGAAATGTACTACGGCCGTGCGCTTACCCAGGCGTCGTGGGAACTTGCCACCGACGTGGTGATCCGCAGCCAGTCCGGTGCACTGTACGGCGGCGCGAAGCGCCTCTACGGCATCGTCGAAGGCGGCGACCTCGCGTACGTCGAAGAGCGGATCATGTCTGACGGTGGCCTGGAACCGCGCCTCTCGGCGCGGCTGACCCGCTACATCGGCTAGTTCTGCTGTGCGCCATTTATTAACCCCCGGCGGTTAATAAAGGCGCACAGCAGATCCATCCACAGGCACCGACAAATTCCACAGGCGGGCTTCGGAGCGGCATCTTCGACCGATTCTTGTCGGTCCGCGATCTCACGGTATTCGCATGAGCTGCGACTACATCGATCCTGATCTCCGAAGACTCTTCGACTTCCAGCACGGACTCGCGACCAACAAACAACTACGCCCTTTCGGCTATTCACCGCGGCGAATCCAACACCTGGTCGAATCGGGTCAATGGACAACCGTCCTCCACGGCGTTCAATCCAGCACCAACGGCCCACTCAACCGAGCAATGATTCTCGAGGCCGCCCTTCTGTTCGGCGGCGGAGAGACCTACCTGAGTCACCGGACGGCAGCTGAAGAGTGGGGACTCACGCACATCGAGTCCGAACTGCCGGTCCACATCACGGTCCGATACGGCAGATCCTCGCGCTGTCAGAGTCCGACGGTCAGACCCGAACGCTCCCCGGCGCGCCCCGTTCCGTTGGGGTGGTCCACTGCCCATCCCGGAGTGATCGTTCATCGTTCACGCGCTCAGGCATACATCGGCGTTGCCACTCAGCCTGCTCGTACTTCGCTGGCCGACACCGCAATTGACCTGGCGGTTGCAGAGCCGTCGGCTCGCGACGCCGCTCGTTCTCTGGTTCGCTCCGCCACGGCGTGCAAAGTGTCACGGATGGAATTGCGCACCCGAATGGAATGCCGCCGGCCGAGGCGATATGTCAAAGCGCTGTCCTCGACATTGGACCTGTTGGATCGCGGTGTCCAGTCGGTACTCGAGCATCGCTACGCAATCGAGGTCGAGCGAGCACACGGTTTGCCGGAAGCACGACGGCAATCGCCGGTCCTCGTCGATGGGAGAACTCTCTACGAGGACGTCGACTACCGCAATTGCGGTGTCGCACTGATCGTTCGACTCGACGGATTTGCCTTCCACTCTTCTCGAGCGACTGCACTGCGTGATCGTCGGCGAGGAAACGCATCCGAACTGTCAGGCAACGCCACACTGGTCTTCGGTTGGGAGGAGGTGGAGGGGGCCTCGTGCCGAACTGCAGCCGAGGTCAGAGCGATCCTCGAGCGCGGTGGATGGTGGGGGCCTAATCCTTGTCCACGCTGTGCGCCTTTATTAACCGCCGGGGGTTAATAA